>NZ_LJHZ01000095.1:0-6481 GCF_001296055.1 Novosphingobium sp. AAP93 | reverse complement strand
ATCAATTCTGGAGCAACGATTGCTGTTACCACTATGGCAAT
This sequence comes from Novosphingobium sp. AAP93, assembly GCF_001296055.1. Classification (NCBI taxonomy): domain Bacteria; kingdom Pseudomonadati; phylum Pseudomonadota; class Alphaproteobacteria; order Sphingomonadales; family Sphingomonadaceae; genus Novosphingobium; species Novosphingobium sp. AAP93. The sequence goes on along the minus strand of NZ_LJHZ01000095.1, from coordinate 6,440 downwards.
GATACCAAGCAGGATTGCCCCAAACCCACCACATGCCGGATCCTTCGGCGGCGCCACGGCGGTCGGCGCGGTATCACCGATGGCTTCGTTGGGATCGTAGACGCGGTAGGTGCTGGTGTTGTTGTGGCTGTTGTGGACCTTGTTCGGCAGGATCAGCGATTGCCCGGCGGCCAGCGTCTCCGTGCCATCAAGACCGTTGGCGTCCGCGATCAGGTACCAGAAGCTGGCATCGCCCCACACCGCCTGGGCAATCGAGGTGAGCGTATCGCCGTCCTGCACCACATAGCGGCTCGAGGTCGAGGCGTAGTTCAGCCCGTTGATCGGATCGTAGCTCTGATCGAAGTCCGCATAGGATGAGCCTGTCGTCGCACCATTTCTGAAGGCGCCGTAGCCGGCGCTGACCGCCGTGTGCTGCGCGATCGAGGCGGCATAGTCGACATCGCTCGTCCCGTTGTTCGAGATGTCGCCAACGCCCATGCCGTTGAAGTAGTAGTGCAGTTCCTTCGGATCGCCCTGTGTCGCGTTGTTGTCGCTCTCCTGCCGCGTCAGGATCTGCCCGCTCACGTCGGTCACGAAACTGACCGTGCGCGGGCGGCCATCCTGGATATAGACCGATTGCAGGTGCCCGCTCTGGTCGTAGTTGAAGGTCGAGGTGTTGCTCGTCGAACCCGAGACGTAGTTGGCGACAGCCTGCATGGCACTGCCCCACCACGCGAACGTGTTGGTCGTGGAGTTCCCCGTCTGTGCCGCACCATTCTTCGTCACGGTGGTGGAGGATAACGTAACCGCCCCGCCCATGTAAGTGCCGCCGCTCGTCACCCCCTTCCACTGACCCGACCCGGCAGCAGTCTCGTTCGCGTTGTAGTAGTAGGTCGTCGAATTGACGAAGGTGTCGACGCCCTGGACCGACGTGACTACGTCTGACGTCACCAGACCCTTGTTGTTGTAGCTTGCCGTGCGCTGATAGACGACGTTAGTCGCGGGGTTAGTCGACACATAGCCCCCCGCGCCGTACTCGCGGTAGTCCGTGACCCGGCCCATGGCGTCACGCAAATAGCGTGCTCTAACCACTGCACTGGTTGTCGTATCATTAGGTGCCGTGATGCTACCCACACCGATGGTTACCTGAGACAGGAAACCGTCATCGCTGTAGTTGTAGACTTCTTTCTGATCCGCAAGATAGGGTACGACAAACATGCCACTGCCCGTCTGAAGACGCAGTGTTCTGGTAACACTTTTGCGATTGCCTGCGCTGTCATAGAGAATGTCTGCACCCTGTAGGTAAGAAGAGCCATAAATTTGCCCATAAGAGCGTTTGATGGCCGCGTCCTGCAAACCTCGCGCAGCCGATCCGGTCACGACGGTACCATCACTTTTAGTTCCAACAAGTATACCCTTCGTCGTTATGAACCGGTTCATCTTATCGTATAGATACCAATAATCTTGGGTCGTCGCAGTCGTACCAATGTTTCCTTGATCATCGATTGCCCGGTAGGAGGCCGCCATATGACGGATGTTGCCGTTCAGGTCATACTCCCAATCCACCTGGACGGGTGCAGAGCCCTGATCGCCAGTGTCCTTGAACTGGGTCATGCGGCCCGCAGCATCCCACGTCACATTTGCGTGCTGGTGATGGACGACATTGTTGTAAGTGGCCCCGGTGTACCAGTTGATCGTGTTGGTTGTGGCATCATAGCCTTCGAAAGTGCGGTGATTGTCAGCATCGTACTGATAGGTCGCGGTAATCGTCGAACCGTAGTATGCATTACCGTAAGTCGAAACCTGGCTCTGCATCATACCTGTGTTGTAGTATGACCAAGTAATGCTCTCACCTTGGTTGCTCACGCGGCCCACGAGGCGTCCCGAGAGATCGAAGGTGTAATCGTAGTTGTGTCCGCCGTAGTCGATCATGTCGATGGTGCGGCCGTAGTAGTCGGTTACGTCCGTGCGGGTCTTGAGTGACGAGTTGGTGGTGACCTTGGTCCAGCCTCCGAAGGTGCCAAGGCCCGATGTGACGAGCGAGCCGTTCCAGGCATAGCTGTAGGAGGTGGTGTCGCCGCCGAGATCGACCTGGCTCGTGACCCGGCCCTGGATGTCGTAGGCGGTGGTTTCCTTCACAGCGCTGCCAAGCTGGCTGTTGGTATGCAGCGTGCGGTGACCAAGGTTGTCGTAGTCGTAGTAGTCCTTCAGCTGGACCGCGACAGCGCCGGTCAGATCATTGCCGGGTGATCCGGCGGCACGGATCTGGTGATCCTGCTCGATCAGCTGACCGAGGGCGTCGTAGACATAGGTCTCGGTCTTGCCAACCTCATTGATCGTCACCTTCAGATCATGATGGAGGTCATACTGGCGTTCGAACACCCCACCATCGGCATGGAACTCCTTGAGCACCAGCGCCTCGCTGTCCTTCCCATAGCCGGTGCCGGCAAGCAGCGTGCGCGTGTTCACGTTGCCGTTGGCGTCCTGCACACCCACAACGCGGCCTGAGATGTCGTAGAAGTAGTTCTCGGTGGGACGGGCTGAAGCGATGGTCCCGTTCTCGGCGGTCCAACTGACCGCAGGAAGCTCGCGTTTGATCACCCTGCCGAGCGTGTTGTAAGCGTAGTTTGTAACGTTGCCCCGGGCATCAGTCTCGCTGGTCACCTCGCCGAAGGCGTTGTACGACTTGAGATTGGTGTAAGGGCTTGCGCTGTAGCTCCCGAGGCTCGTCCGGTCGCGCAGCGGCATGCGAATCTGCGTGAGTTGGTTCCGGCCATCATAAAGGGACTGCGTAACGATCATGCCCTGCACGACCGCCGCACCCACCGTGTTGGCGCCATTGTTGGTCAGCAGGTTAAGCGCTGCAGTCAGATCAAGCTGGGTTTGTCCCGTGGCAGGATTGGCCCAGACATAGCTGCCCGGAAGCGCATCGGTCGTGGTGGTGTCGGTCGCGGCGAGCTTGTCCTTGCCCGATGAAGTGATGTCGAGGGTCTGGTTGCCGTTTTCGTCGTAGACGTAGAGGTTGACCGTGCCGTCGCCTGCGGTGCTGCGCCACATGTGGCCCGCATTGTCGTAGGAGAACTTGTCCTGGTAGGCGCCGGCGGCGATCTGCGCGCTTGTCAGGTTGATCCCGCGGCCAATCACCTCGCCATAGGCGTTGTATCCCACGCTGGTCGTGTCGCTGTTCGCAGCTGCGGCCCACGTCGTGCCCGTAACAGTGGCGTAGCCCTGCGCCGTCAGCCTGCCCGCCGCATCGTAGGTGTAGGTCATCGCATCGTAGACGCTGCTGGCGGTCGCTGTGCTGTCTGCGCCGGTGCGCAGATACTTCTCCGCCACCTTGTTGCCGGCACCGTCGTAGAAATAGGTGCGGGTCACGCTATCCGCATTGGTCAGCGCTTTGAGTTTGCCGCTGGCATAGTACTGATACTGCGTCACGCGCCCGTTCTCGTCGCTGCGCGTCAGATTGCCGAGCCCGTCGTACCAGAACTGTGTGACCGGAGAACCCGTCGTGCCGCCCGAGATTGGCTGGCTGGGGTCGGTTTCCTTGGTCATCCGGCCCATGCTGTCGTAGGTATAGGTCGTCGTGTCGCCGGTCGCCTCCTTCTTCGACGTAACCTCACCCAGCCCGTTGTAGCTATAGGTGATGACGGAGGTGGCGGTCGTGGTCACCACATTGCGGGACGGAGACGTATCCTGCATCACGACCCCGTTTGCGTCCTGCGATGCCTTGATGGCGCCCGCCCGCTCCTCGGTCAGGCGCCGTCCCATCCGGTCGTAGGTGAAGTGCGTGGACCGGTCATTGGCAGAGTCGGCGCTTACCGTGGGCGCTGCGACCGTCGTAACGGTCCCGACAACCTTGCCAGCGTAGCGCACCTCATCGACGGTGTTGCCATCCTCATCCAGCGCCCAGGTCGTCAGGTAGTTCTCGCGATCGACCTGCGCTGTTTTGCGATTGAGGCGGTCGTAGTAGAAGTATGTGTTGTCGCCGCGACCATCCGTCTGGCGGATCAGGTTCCCCGCTGCATCATAGTATTTCGTGGTCGTGACGGTTTGCGTTGTGTAGCTGTACGATGACCCAGAACACGAACCAACGAGTACATTGGCCATTGACGTTGTCTTGAGCCGGTCAAGCTTGTCGTAGGTATAGGATGTCGTGCGGACGTTGGCACCGTTGACCGCCGCCGGCGCAGTGGTCGGCCGGGTGGTCGCAATCGTGACCTCGTCGCCGTAAACGCTTGTCGAGAAAACATTGCCACGGGCGTCATAAGTCCAGTGCGACAGGGTTCCTTTGGTGATCAGGCTTCCCGCCGTGAGCTCATCGGTCTTGCGGCCGAGTTGATCGTACCATGCGAGCGTGCGGGACTGCGCGACGTCAGTAGTCAGAAGCGTCCCGGTCGCATTGTAGCTTGTGACCTTGACTGCGGTCTCGATGACGTTGCCTCTCGCATCGTAGCTCGTGACCGTCTTCGTAATCGCCGTACCTTCACTCGGCGTCACGGTCGCATTGCCATAGAGCACCGGTACGCTGGTACCGGTGACCGAGACGAGGCGGCCGTTACGATCGTAGCTATAGCCGGTCGTCCGCGCCTCGGCGAGACCGGCAGCCTCGACCATCGTGAGCCGGTTGCCGAAGGCATTGTAGGCATATGTATTGGTAACGGACGCTGCCTGCTGGGTGCCGGTACGGTCCACCGACGTCATCGCCATCGTTTCAGCGCTGAGCAAGCCGCGCCGGTCGTAGGTATTGGTCGTCGTCCCACCCAGCTTGTTCGTCTTCGTATCGATCTCGCCAAATGCGTTGTAAGTCTGGCTCTCGAACTTGCCTTCCGCATCCGTCGTCTTGATCAGACGCCCGAGCTTGTCATAGGCAAAAGTGGTCGCGGCATCCTGCCCGCTAACCGGCGTGACCGTCGGCGCAACCGTCACTGCTGAAGTCGTGCGGGTGACGTAGCGCGTTACGCTGGCAACTTCGCTGAAATTGGTATAGCTGGTCTTGGTGACGTAGTCCTCAGCGTCGCGCGTAAGGTTCAGGCGCCCCATGACATCGTAATAGGAATACGTCGTGTTACCGCGCGGGTCGGTCACGCTGATGACGTTCCCGAGGCCATCGTAGGTATAGCTGGTCGTTGCCGCTTCTGCGGCTCCCACGGCCTCTGTTTTGGACAGGACACGCCCTACAGCATCATAGGTATACTGGGTGACAACGGCGTCAGCCGTCCCGTAGGCGACCGTCTCCTTCCAGACCTCGCCCGTTGCGAGATAGTCGTAGTGCGTGATTGTCCCAGCAGCATCGGTGCTGTCGCTTAGGCGGCCAAGTGCGTCATAGGTGCTGCGCGCCTGCGCGTAGGCGAGCGCGCTCTTGTCCGCCGCCACCTTGCCGGCAACTGCCGCAACCGTCGAACTGTCGGCCAATCCGGAGATCGCCGTATTGTAGCTTGTTATGGCCGTGACCCGGCCATCCTCGTCGTATGTTGTCTCGGTCACATAGCCTTCGCCATCGACCGTGTAGACGAGTTGGCCGCGCGCATCGTAGAAGCTGCGCGTCACGCGATTGTCTGCTGCAGCGCCGACCGTGGCTGGTGCCGCCCAGGCATCGAGGTCGGTTACAAGGCGGGACGCCGCCGGAGTCCACGGTGTTGAGAACCTGGTCGCACGAATGACGTGGCCCGACTGGTCATAGGCAAAGCCGGTTACGCCATTCTCGGCATCGATCGTGTAGGCGACCTGCCCCCTGGCATTGAGTACGCTGTGGGTCTTTCGGTCGCCTGAGCTGCTTGCCAGCGTCGCGAGCTGCGCCTTGACCGCGTCGAAGGTGTAATCAGTTGTCGTGCTCGCAAGAGCGTTCTGGTAGCGGGTCGTCGTCGTCCCCGCACCAGATGTGTCATAGTCGTACTGAGTTACATAGCCTGCCGCGTCGACAGTGTAGCGCAGCAGTTGGCCATCGTAGACGCTGCGGGTATACCTGTCGTTGCCGCCCTGACTGATAATGTTTGCACGAATATCGGCAAATGACGTCGTGAACCTGCTGACAGATGTTCCCTGTGCATTGGTGAAGGTGCTGGCGGCCAGTTTCTCATACTGGATCTGGTCGATTCTGCGCCCGGACTCGTCGTACACAAACTCGGTCAGTGCGCCAAAGCGGTCCATTGCGCCGATCAGCCGTCCCTGCTGGTCATAGAAGCTGCGTGTCTGGTTGTAGGCACCGACATAGGTCCAGTCCGAGTTCGTCGCACTGATCCCAACAATAGTCGTCGGCAAGGCCGACTTGAAGCCAGCTACGGTCGCGGCATTGAAGCGGTCAAAATACTCTGTCTGACGGACGAGGTTGCCGCTGTCATCATAGTCGAAGCGCTTGTCGGCGCCGTCACCGCCAATCGTCTGTACGACCCGCCCGGCCGTATCATAGTAAGCGGGGCCGTGGCCCCACCTTGCGGGCCTGACGCACAGCGCCGAGTCTCCGC
>NZ_LJHZ01000094.1:0-8230 GCF_001296055.1 Novosphingobium sp. AAP93 | reverse complement strand
GGCGACCCGCGGCGAGGCGGGGGATGCCGCGCCCCCGCCGGTGGGCGCGTCCTCCTCGTGGACCTCCGAAACGCGCGAGAACGTGTCGGGCACGTCGACCGTGGTGGCGCGCAACGACAATGATCAGGGCGGCCTGCAATGCATCACGGTCAGCGACGTAATCATCGTCAATGGCGAGGAGACCACCGCCAACAAGCGCATGTGCCGCAGGCCCGGGCAGGCGCGCTATGCGCTGATGGCCTGATGGACCGGCTGCGCGCCCTTGCGCTTGGCCTTGCCGGGATCGCGCTGGTCGCGGCGAAGCCTGCTGCCATCGTGATGGACAAGGACAACCCCTCCTGCCCCGCCGCACCCGACTGGGGGCAGGCCAAGGCGATTGCGCTGACCGCGGAGGACAGGGGCGGCAAGCACGTGCTGATCGCGGACGGCATCATCGATTCGACGCTGCCGAAGCGGCTCAAGGCCGCGCTCGATGCGGACGAGCGGATCGAGGAAGTGTGGATCAAGTCCCGCGGCGGTGATGCGCGGGCGGGCAATCTGGCGGGCAAGGTGATCCGCAGCTATCCCGGCATGGTCACCCGCATTCCCAAGGGTTGGACCTGCTTTTCCGCGTGCAACTTCGTGTTCATGGGCGGCGACCGGCGCTTCGTTGATCCGGGCGGGGTGTTCATGGTCCACATGTTCACCCACACCGGCGACCGCGACACGATCGAGATCTCGGTCGAGGAAGGCAGCGCCGAGACGACGCGGCTGATCGGCCAGATCGAGCAGGACAGCGCGCTGCTCGCCAGCGAGGACAACGATTTCCTGATCCGCATGGGCATTTCCCGCAAGCTGCTGACCGAAGTGATGTACCGGCAGCAGGCGGTCGCGACCGCGCAGAACAAGACCACGCGCTATTGCCTGAGCCAGGACGAGGTGCGCAAATACAACGTGGTGCCGCAGGAAACGGCGGGTTAGCCCGCTGCGAAAAGCGACAAAAGCGACAGTGTGTCGCTTTTCGGATTCCCTACCAAATATCTGAAATTGCGTTGTAAAAAGCGCGAAAAGCGACAGCGCGACACATTCTGGCGTGCGCGGCTCTTTGGCGATTTGACCATATCAAAGAACGCGCGGGTCCTGCTGATCCCGCGCAGCGATCATGCCACATCCGGCGCCTGTAGGAAAATCGGCTGGGGCCTGCCGCTCTTGTGCTGCCGCGCCGGTTCCCCCATGTCGGCCAATCCCGCATGGAGCAAAGGACTGTCCGATGAGCGTCGCGTTTCGCCGCGAGAGTGATGACGAGCATCTCGAGCCGAAGTTCGAGCTGCCGATCCCGCCGGGGCCGAATCTGGTGACGGCGCGCGGCCTTGCGCTGATCGGTGCCCGCGTCGAGGCGCTGGAGGCGGAGCTGGCGGGCCTTTCCGAGGAGACCGGGATCAAGCGGGTGAAACGAGACTTGCGCTATTGGCGCACGCGGCAGGCGACGGCGCAACTGATGCCGCTGCCTGAAGGCGGTGCGGTCGCGTTCGGTTCGACAGTCACGTTCCGGATGGGTGGCAAGGCGCGGACGATCACGCTGGTCGGCGATGACGAGGCCGATCCGGCTGCGGGGCTGCTGTCGTTCACCGCCCCGCTCAGCCGCGCGCTGATGGGGGCCGAGGTGGGGGACGAAATCGACTTTGGCGGTAAGGCGGGGGCGATTGTGGTGCTGGCGGTGGGTGGCTGAGGTGTGAGGGGCGAGGTGACGGTGTGCGGGATGGCCGAGATTGCGCGGAGCCTGTCGGCCACTAATGGGCAGCTTGATCGTGTTGCTTGCACATTCCGCTGATGATCTTCCAGCCCGCAGGCGTTGGCACCCAAGTATGGGTGATATCGTTGTCTATGATCTCGACTTTTCCGTCGGGAAGGACATCTGTTTCGCGAACATGATAGAATACAGTTACGAGGTTCGGCGCTTCGGTTGCCGCCTTTGTATCCATGACGTAGCTGCGCTTGACCGCATCAGGCACCATGAGCGGCGGCCGGATGGAAACGGGCTCTTTGAAGCCGCAAGGCCAACCGACAAAAGCCGGGTGCCAGAGTTGTTGGTAGACGGCGTTGTCCTGACCCACTTTGGCTTGCCAATAGGCCTGTTCCTGCTCCCACACGGCATCTACCTGGCGTGACGGCGCTGGGCCGTTCGCCAGAGCGAGCGTGGCAATTCCGAGTACAGTGACACGCTTCATGTGAGCAGGATGTCGCAAGCATTTGGGGTTGGCAACCGGTGAGTGCACTCCGGACCCGCGTGTGTCTGAGGCGCCTTGCCTCGTTTCGTCATTGCGAGCGCAGCGAAGCAATCCAGTGCCTCGCAAAACCGCCCTGGATTGCTTCCCCATGCTCAAGGCCGGGGTCGCAATGACGAACGGGAGAGGGAAGGGTGCAAACCGGGGTTTGAGCCCTTCCATACGCCTCAGGCGGTGAGGCCGATCTCGCGCAGGCGTTCGTGGAGGTATTCGTCCGCCGTGATCGAGACCGGGTAGCGGTCCGGGTTGTCCGCGCTCACGCAGCCGGGGAGGGTGCGGATGGTGAAATCGCTGCGCAGGTGGAGGAAGAACGGCATCGAATAGCGGCTGTGCGCGGCGCGGGTGCCATCGGGGTTGCGGACGCGGTGGGTGGTCGAGGGCAGGACGTGGTTGGTCAGGCGCTGGAGCATGTCGCCGATATTGACCACCAGCGCGCCCGGCGGGGGCGAGGCGGGGATCCAGCGGCCTTCGCGGGTGAGCAGTTCGAGGCCGGCTTCCTCGGCCCCCAGCAGCAGCGTGATGAGGTTGATGTCTTCATGCGCGCCGGCGCGGATGGCGCCGCCGGTATCGCCGGGGATCGGGGGGTAGTGGAGCAGGCGCAGGATCGAATTGCCGCCGTCGATGGCGGGATCGAACCAATCGGGCGCGAGGCCGAGCCAGACGGCGATATGCGAGAGAATCTGCGCGCCGATGCGGTCGAATTCGGCATAGAGCGCGGTGAAGGTTTCGCGGAAGTCTGCGGGTGCATCGGGCCAGACGTTGGCGGGCATTGGGGCGGGCATGGTCGCCGCGAGGGGATCGCCGGGTGCCAGTTCGCGGCCGACGTGCCAGAATTCCTTGAGATCGTGATGCGCCGCGCCCTTGGCGATTTCGGTGCGGAAGGGGGTGTAGCCGCGCTGTCCGCCGCCGCCTGCCACGTGCCAGCGCCGCTTGGCGACTTCGTCTTGCGCGAAGAAGGCCGCCGTCAGTTCCCACCCGCGCGTGACGAGGGCGGGATCGAGGCCGTGGTCTTTCACCAGCGCGAAGCCGAACTGCTGGAAGCTGGTGCCCAATTCTTCGGCGAGATTGCCCGATGGGGCGGCCAGCGAGAGGACGGGGAGGGTATCGAGGTTCATGACTTGCGCGGGTTCCGTGAGCGATTATGAGCCCTCCCATATCGCGATCCCGGAAGGCATGCATGAGCAAAATCAAGGCGACCGAACAGGCGTGGCTGATGAAGTCGGAGCCCGACGTCTATGGCTGGGATGACCTCATCACCGAAGGGGAAGGCACGTGGGACGGCGTGCGCAATCATCTGGCGGCGCGGAACCTGCGGACGATGCAGGTCGGTGATCTGGCGTTCTTCTATCATTCCAACATCGGCAAGGAGATCGTTGGAATCGTGCGGATCAGCGTGGCGGGCCTGACCGATCCGACCGATCCCGACGGCAAGTGGGCGGCGGTGAAGGTGAAGCCGGTCGCCAAGCTGAACGCGCCGGTGACACTGGCGGCGATCAAGGCGACGCCCTCGCTGGCGGAGATGGAATTGCTGCGGCTGTCGCGGCTCTCGGTCTCGGCGGTGCGCGGCGGGGAATGGGATATCGTGCTGGATATGGCGGGCGGGACGACGCAGGTCTGAACCGGCGCGAGCTGTGCCGGATCGAAACAGTCCCGCTTTGGTAGGGAGGGAGCCGAGTCGCGGCCTCCCCTGATAGTAAATAAAGACTTAAGACGGGCGGCATGTCCCTGCGACGCGCCCCGAATCCGGAACTGGCCGGACATCCCTTCCGCCGCACGCTGCCCGCGCACGTGCTGCGCCCGCTCCCGCTGTTCGAGCCGGAGGTGGAAGCCGCGATGGCGGCGCTGCAATTGCCCGAAGGCGTGCGATCGAAGCCGGTCGATCCCAGGCGGATCACGCTGCAGGACGTGAAGGACTTCCTGCTCGCCTACTGCGCCTGCTTCCTGGCGGTTTCGGCCTTCATCTTCTGATCTACTCGAACGTGTGTTCGATCTCGCCCACATGGGCCAGTTCGGCCTTGTGGAGCACGCGGGCGAGCCATGCGGCGATGAGGCACATCGCGGCGCCAAGCAGCAACTGATCGGCCAGCGCCACGCCCGCGGCGCTGAGGCCGATGGCAATGAGCGAGCCGACGACCATCGCACCCGCGTTGACGATGTTGTTCGCCGCAATCGTCCGCGCGGTCTCGGCCTTGTCGACCACCGTGGTCAGGAAGGCGTAGAGCGGGACCACGAACATGCCGCCCGAGATGGCGATGCCGAGGAGGCTGAGCAGCAGCGGGACGGCGAGCGGTTGCATCAAGAACGCCGGCACGTCCAGCAGCGCCGAGCCGACTTCGTGCTGCCACATCTTGCAGACAACATGGAAGGCGACGACGAACAGGCCCATCACGATCACCGAGACGGGGCCGTACTTGGCCGAGACGGTGCCCTTGAGCAGGTGATTGATCGAGACCGAGCCGATGGCGACGCCGATCGAGAAGACGACGAGGAACAGGCTGGCCACTTCCTTGCTGGCGGAGAGCACGTTTTTCGCAAGCGGCGGGAACTGGATGAACAGCACCGCGCCGATGGTCCAGAAGAAGCTGATCGCGGCGATCGCGAGGAACACGCGGGGGTGGCGAGTGGTCATCCGCACGAGCGTGATCGAGGAGCGGATCACGTTGAAATCGAGCGGTTCGGGCTTCATCTGCGGGGGCGCGGGCGGCACGAACTGCGCGGTGAAGAAACCGACGCAGGCCGTGCCGATGCAGATCAGCGCGGCCCATTCGACCGGGATCCAGCCCGCGAAGATCGTGCCGGCGAGGATCGAGATATAGGTTCCCGCCTCGACGAGGCCGGTGCCGGCGAGCACTTCGTCCTTGTGCAGGTGCTGGGGCAGGATCGCGTACTTGATCGGGCCGAAGAAGGTGGAATGGACGCCCATGGCGAGGAGCGCGGCGAGCATAAGCGGTATTGCGACGATCTGCACCGCCATGCCGCGCCAGGCCATGAACAGCCCCGCCGCGCCGACCAGCATGATCGCGATTTCCGCCGCCTTCACGATGCGGATGATCCGCGCCTTGTCGCGCATGTCCGCCAGTTGGCCGGACAGCGCGGAGAGCAGGAAGAACGGCAGGATGAACACCGCCGAAGCGATGGCGGAGAAGCGCGCTTCGGCAGCCTCGGAATGGTATACGGTGTACACCACATAGAGGATCATCGCGTTCTTGTAGAGGTTGTCGTTGAACGCGCCGAGCAGCTGTGTTGCGAACAGCGGCAGAAAGCGGCGTTTCCGGATGAGCAGCGCGGTTGTTGTCATTTAAGCGTGATCATTCGGGTTTTGCCAGCTTTCGCATCGTCGGCCCCTCCCATAGCGCGGTGCACGGGGCGGACAAGGGGCATGGTGAACAACTTGCAGTTTCTTCGCATCGTCATCGTGCTTATGGTGCCCCTACGATGCTGACACTTCCCAATCTGCTAACGCTGTCCAGAATTGTCACCGTGCCGCTTCTTGCCGCGCTGCTGTGGTGGCCGGAATGGCACATGGGCTATGCGATCGGCTTTGCGGTCTATGGCCTGATGGGCGTGACCGACTACTTCGACGGCTACCTCGCCCGCGCGCAGGGGACGGTTTCCAAGCTGGGCATCTTCCTCGATCCGATCGCGGACAAGATCATGGTGGCGGCGGTGATCCTCGTGCTGACGGCGCAGGGCGTGCTGACCGGACCCTATGTCGGCGATCTGCATGTGATTGCGGGGCTCATCATCCTGATCCGCGAGATTGCGGTATCGGGCCTGCGCGAGTTTCTGGGGGGCATTCAGGTCTCGGTGCCGGTCTCGAAGCTGGCGAAGTGGAAGACGACGTTCCAGTTTGTGGCCTTAGGCGCGCTGATCCTGGGGCAGGGGGCGCCGGGATGGACGGTGATGATTGCCGGGATCAACGCCAATGTGCCGCATACGGTGGGGCTCGTCACGCTATGGGCGGCAGCGGTGCTGACGGTGATTACCGGGTGGGATTACCTGCGCGTCGGCCTCAAGCACATGGATTAACCGGCCCCGGCCTTCGAGAACAGGTTGAGCACCAGCACACCGGCCATGATCAGGCCGATCCCGGCAAAGGCGGGCGCATCGAGCTTCTGGCCGTGGACAAGCCATGCCAGCGCGGTGATCAGCACGATGCCGACGCCCGACCAGATCGCATAGGCGATGCCGGTCGGGATCTTCTCCAGCGCGATGGCGAGGAACCAGAACGCCACAGCGTAGCCGATGGCGGTGACGACCAGAGGGAGCGGGCGGGTGAAGCCGGCGGACTGCTTGAGCGCGGTCGTCGCGATGACTTCGGCCACGATGGCGATGGCAAGCGTGAGGGCGGGGGGGAGGTTCATGAGGCGCCCAGCTTTGCTTCGTAGTCGGTGGCACCGTGGAGCACGCGGGCGATGCTGACCCCATCAGGGTAGACCAGATAGAAGATCAGATAATTGCCATGGGTCGCCTTGCGGACCCTGTTGCCCGGCAGGCGCTCTGCGAGCGGGTACCGCGCGGGGTTCTTTGAAAGGGACTGGCATTTGTCGATAAGTTCCCGAGCAAAGGCGCGCGCCTTGGCCGGGTTGTCCTGCGCGATGTAGTCGCTTATCGCTTCGATGTCCGATTGCGCCAAGGGAGTGATGATGACCGGCAAGGTCCTCACAGCATCGCCCGGTACTTGCGCTCCAGCCGTTCAAATACCTCTTCCGCCGGCGTCCCGAGACCTGCATCCGCCTGAGCCACGCCGCGCATGATCGCCGCATCAATGGCAGCCAGCCGCGCCTCGCGGTCCTGAATCAGGCGGACGCCTTCGCGCAGGACTTCGCTTTTGGAGTTGTAGCGGCCGTTGGCCACGAGTTCGGCGACGAACTCTTCAAGCTTGGGTCCGAGATCGGCGCTGATCATGGCTGCCTCGCTGCATCTGATACCGCGCAGAGGGTAATCCTCTTATCAACAGTTATCAACCCGCTGCCAGTTCGCTTGCCAGCAGGCGGAATTCCTCTGCTCGGGGCGAGTTCTTGCGCCAGACGAGTGCGATCTCGCGGCTGGCGTGATCGGATTCGAGCGGGCGGGCGACGATCTGGGTGCCCTGCAGGATGCCCGCCTTCACCGCCATTTCCGGGAGCATCGTCAGCCCGAGGCCATTGTCGACCATCTGCACCAGCGTGTGCAGGCTCGTGCCGATCACGCTGGCGCTGGCGCGCAGTTCGGGGCGGTTGCAGGCGGCGAGGACGTGGTCCTTGAGGCAGTGGCCGTCTTCGAGCAGGAGCAGCCGGGCCTCGTCGATCAGGGCGGGAGATATGCTCTGCGGCGGATCGCGCGGGTCGTCCTTGGGGAAGGCGACGAGCAGGCGGTCGTGGAACAGGTGCGCGGTTTCCACCTCGCCGGTTGCGAAGGGCAAGGCGAGCAGCACGCAGTCGGCGCGGCCATGGTGCAGCGATTCGACGGCGGCGGCGCTGGGCTCCTCGCGCAGGAACAGCTTCAGCGAGGGCCGCTCATGGCGCAGGCGGGGGAGGATGCGGGGCAGCAGGAAGGGCGCGATGGTGGGGATCACGCTCATGCGCAGTTCGCCCGAAAGCGGTGCGCCGTGGGCCTGGACGAGCGCGGAGAGTTCCTCGCCTTCGCGCAGCAGACGGTGCGCCTTGGCCACGACCTGATCGCCGAGCGCGGTGAAGCGCACGACGCGGCGGGTGCGCTCGACCAAGGTCACGCCGAGCAGCGTTTCAAGTTCGCGCAGGCCCGCCGACAGTGTCGATTGCGAGACGAAACAGGCATCAGCGGCGCGGCCGAAATGGCCGTGCTCGTGCAGCGCGACGAGATACTGCAGCTGTTTGAGCGTGGGGAGGTAGGTGGTCATCTGATGCGTGCCGGGTGCTTTAGACGGCCCTGAATACAGCCACAGCCGTTCGTGTCGAGCGAAGTCGAGACACCTGGCGCCGCGCAAGGTGTCTCGACTTCGCTCG
>NZ_LJHZ01000093.1:0-10957 GCF_001296055.1 Novosphingobium sp. AAP93 | reverse complement strand
ACATTCAACCATTTGCCCTGAACCCGCTTGCGCAGAATGTACGTCTTGATACCACTGGCACCCATGCGGAGCCTAAGGCCGGGTACGATACCATCGGCGAGCTCAATCTGACCCGCAGTCGGCGCCTTCAGCCCTGCGATCTTTGCGTCCGTCAAACCTACTTTGTTCGCCATATGAACCTGCTACCTTAGGTAGCTTTTTGTAGTGGATACTGGCGAACATTTCAAGAACAATGCGGACTATGATTCGCAGATTTCCGCCATTTTTGGACACATACGGACGCGCTAGGACCCTCTGATCATGGCTCTTAATCAGCGGGTCCTAGGTTCGAGCCCTAGTGCGTCCACCAAACCTTTCGAACAGTTGGATCGATTTTGCTGACCCCGGCTGCGGGCTTGGCATTTCCGGCAAGCACAGCACCCAATTTGTTCGCCTAGCTCGGTAGTGCGCCAACCCTTCGCAAGATCGCAGTCAGCGTAGTGTGACCGCCTGACGCCGAGCGCCGGAGCGGGATCGGATCCGCGGTAATCCGGGTATCGGGGTGAGGCAGCTGGGCTGAGGTGGCCAGTTCACGTGGCGAAGAGCGAGGCCATATCGGCGAAAGCCTTGAATTCCAGCGCATTCCCGGCCGGGTCGAGGAAGAACATGGTCGCCTGCTCACCCGGCAGCCCGCGAAAGCGGATCGTCGGCTCGATCACGAACACCGTTCCTGCCGCGCGCAGCCGCTCGGCAAGGGCGTGCCACTGGGGCATGGTGAGCACCACGCCGAAGTGCGGCACCGGCACGTCGTGCCCGTCGACCGGATTGGCCATGGCCGGCGCCTTGCTGTGCGCCGGATGCAAGTGCGCCACGATCTGGTGCCCGAACAGGTCGAAGTCGATCCAGTGGTCCGCGCTGCGCCCCTCCGGGCAGCCGAGGACTTCGCCGTAGAATGCCCGTGCCTTGTCGAGATCGTCGACCGGAAAGGCGATGTGGAAGGGCGTAAGCTCAGTCATGAAGCCTCCATGGTCATCAGCGTTCAGGCGGGATCGTCGAGAAAGCTGGCAAGGGACTGCCGGCGCCGATCGACGACCAGCCGGGTCACGTCCGGCCGCGCGTAGTGACCGGCGATGTCCATGTTCTGCCGCTCCTGCAAGACGCGTGTGTGATCGAGCGTGGCGGTGAGCAGCGCTTCTTCGCCAACGACCGGCTCGACGATCCATGCACCATCCGGGCCCGCGATGCACGAGCCGCCATCGGCCAGCACATCGGGGCACGTCTCCAGCATTGCGGCCATCGGCGAATCTGCGGGGATATCGGCGCGCTGCAGCAAGCCGGAGACGGCCAGCACGAAGCTGCGGCCCTCCTGCGCGAGGAACCGGGTGGTTCCTTCCGTGTTGCGCAGATTGCCGGGCCAGACCGCGACATGCAGATCCTCACCCTGCGCATAGAGCGCGGCGCGCGACAGCGGCATCCAGTTCTCGAAGCAGTTGAGCCCGCCGACGCGGAACGGGCCGACGTCATGGACCTGCAGGCCATGCCCGTCTCCGGCCGCCCAGCTCAGCCGTTCCTCATAAGTGGGCTGGAGCTTGCGGTGGACCGAGGCGATCACGCCGTCCGCCCCGATATGCACGAGCGAGCAGTAGACGCTGTGACCACCCCGGTCGGCCGCGCGCTCGATGATACCGACCATGACGGCGATCTGCCGGTCTGCAGCAGCGCGGCAGACCGCGTCGAGGTGCCCTGCCTCGATCTGCACAGCCTGATCAAGGTAGTGGGCATGCATCGCTTTCTGGCTGGCGGAGTTGAACCGCGCGCCGTCGGTATGCTCGATCCAGAAGGGGTAGCCGGGAATGAGCGCTTCGCCGAAGACAACGAAGCCGCACCCTGCGTCAGCCGCTTTCCCGATCCATTCCACGACCTTGGCGACAGTCGCTTCGCGGTCAAGCCACACCGGAGCAATCTGGGCGACGCCGACCATCAGACTTTTCGATTGCGACATTGCGTACTCCGTTCGGTGCGACGTGCCCGGGCATAGCGAGCATGGCAGTCCTGGGAAATGCCCATTCAGGCAGCTTGCCGCGTCTGGCAGCAGACGGGGCAGGCTCATGCACCTTCGTGTCTCCACGTATATCTGGTTAGTGAAAAATGTAACCAGCCTGACATCGGCGACCACTATCCAATCCTCGAGGAGCGATTCCTGACCGCGCCTCGGGGGACATAACCTAGTTTCGAGCCGGCTCGATGCACCTGAAACCATCTGGTTTTCAGGATGGGGAGTTGCACGTCCGAATTGATGCACCCTGAAGCACGCTCGCGGTGATCATCCGGCGATTTGTAAAGAACTTAACTTGGCACCAACTTGGGCATCCTGCACGCCTGCCTGATCTGGATTGATGCCATGGCCGCGCCCGACATCGCGGATGACCGATCTGGTGTCACCGTCGTTTCACGAATCGACATTACCACTTGATTAACAAATATTCATGTTGGTGATTTTTTCCGAATAAATTCAAACAGTTTATAGGAAAATCATTACAAATTTGACAGATTTGACGAATTTGTGCGGGCGGGGTGATTAATGATGCCACTTGTTCGGCATCGACATCGCAACTCATTAAAGCTCTATCGAACAATTGATTAGTTGTTCGTTGGGGTCTTTGCGCCTTTGCACAAGACATTTCCTGTTCATCGAAATTCTATTGCTGGAGCCGCATAATGCCTACGACGATCAACGGTACGGTGATTCTGGATGAAGCCGCTTCGAACCTGCAGGGGGTAACCTCGCCCACGGCAACCAACGATGTCGTTCTGGTTCGGCTGGGCAATGTCAGTTCCGCATTCAGCGGTTCAAGCGCCGGGGCCGAGAGCGTCGCGTTCGAGAACGGGAAGGTCTACTCGACCAACATCAACGCCAACACCGTCGTGATCTCGCAGATCACCGACAATGCCAATGCCCCCGCCTCGATCGCCACTGTCGGGGCGATTTCGCTGACGGGCCTGACGGGCTACCGCACGGGCGGCGTCAACAGTGTGGCCGTGAAGAACGGCGTCATCGCGGTCGCCTATGAAAACGCCGTGCAGACCGAGGGCGGCTACATCGCGCTGTTCAATGCGTCCGACAACTCGCTGATCAAGACCATCCAGGTCGGCGTGCTGCCCGATCAGGTGACCTTCACGCCCGATGGCAGCAAGATCCTCGTCGCCAACGAAGCCGAGCGGCTGTCATCGACGTCCAACCCCACCGGTTCGATCAGCATCATCGACCTGAGCACCGGAGCGGCCAATGCCAGCGTCGTCAACACGATCAGCTTCGACCATCTGAACGGCAGCGAAACCACGCTGCGTTCGCAGGGGCTCAACATCCTTGCCGGGCAGACCGCCGCTGCGGACATCGAGCCTGAATACATCACTGTCTCGCCCGATGGCACGCGCGCCTATGTGACGCTGCAGGAAGTCAACGGCGTCGCGGTGATCGACCTCACCGATCCGGCCGCGACCAAGCCCATCGCGATCCAGCCGCTCGGCTATGTCGACTGGAGCCTTTCGGGCAACAAGATCGACACCAGCGACCGCGACGGCGCTGGCGCCACCGGCTCGATCAACCTGCGCAACTGGACCGGTCTGCGCGGTCTGCTGCAGCCCGATGCGATCGCCTCGTTCACGGTCGGCGGCTCCACCTACTTCGTCACCGCCAACGAAGGCGACGCGCGCGTACCCGATGCGCTCACCGACGCGCTGCGCCTGAGCAGCGCGTCCTACGTGCTCGACCCGACTGCTTTCCCCAATGCCGCGACGCTGAAGCAGGACGCCAACCTCGGCCGTCTCAACGTGCTGTCGGGCATCGGCGACACCGATAACGACGGCGACTACGACGTGATCTACGCGCTCGGCGGACGCGGCATCTCGATCTTCCGCCAGAATGCCGACGGCACGATCACCAAGGTGCGCGAGACCGGCGGCGAGTTCGAGGCGATCACCTCCGCGCTGGGCAACAACGGCGTCCCGGCCTTCAACAGCAACCAGAGCGTCGCGAACAGCTCGTTCGACACGCGTTCGGACGACAAGGGGCCGGAGCCCGAAGGCGTCACCATCGGCGTCGTCAATGGCCGCACTTATGCCTTCGTCGGGCTCGAGCGCGTCGGCGGCGTGATGGTCTACGACGTGACCGATCCGGCCAACGCCTCGTTCGTCGGCTACCAGAAGGAAGCTTCGACCGACCTCGGGCCGGAAGTCCAGACGTTCATCTCGGCGGCCAGCAGCCCGACCGGTCAGGCGCTCCTCGTCAGCGGCAATGAAGTATCGAACACCGTCACGCTCTATTCGGTGCAGACCCAGAGCGAGGGCGACGACACCATCAACGGCGGCAACGATGCCGACACCTTCAACGGCCGCGGCGGCAACGACACGATCAAGGGCTTCGGCGGGAACGATACGCTGAACGGCGGCGCCGGCAATGACCTGTTGATCGGCGGCGCGGGCAACGACACCATCGACGGCGGCGCCGACAACGACACCGCAGGCTTCTCCGGCGCGATCACCGACTACACGATCACCCGCAGCGGCGGCACGATCACCGTGGTCGACAACCGCGCGTCCTCGCCGGACGGCACCGACACGCTGACCAACATCGAGACCTTCTCGTTCAGCAGCGGCACCGTCAGCGTCGCGGCCTATTTCAACAATGCCCCGTCCATCACCAGCAATGGCGGCGGGGACACTGCAGCGATCTCGGTCGCGGAAAACACGACGACCGTCACCACCGTGCAGGCGAGCGATGCGGATGCGGGCACGACGCTGGTCTACAGCCTCAGCGGCACCGATGCCGCGCTGTTCGATATCAACGCCTCGACGGGCGCGGTGACGTTCAAGAACGCACCGAACTTCGAGGCGCCGACCGATGCGGGCGGCAACAATGTCTATGACGTGGTGGTGACGGCCAGCGACGGCATTGCCAGCGACAGCCAGTCGTTCGCGATCACGGTGACCAACGTGGTCGAGCGCTACACGCTGCAGCTGCTGCACCTCTCCGATGGCGAGGCGGGCACGCTCGCGCCGCAGACGGCGCCCTTCCTTGCCGCGCTCGCCGACCGGTTCGAGGACCAGTACGCCAACTCGATCACGCTGGCGGGCGGCGACACCTTCCTGCCGGGGCCGTTCCTCGCGGCGGGCACCGATCCCTCGCTGATCCCGGTGATCAACCGCGTGACCGGTTCGACCATCTCGACCGCCCCGGGCACGACCCCGGCGCCGGGCGTCGTCGATACCGCGATCCACAACCTTATCGGGGTCGAGGCAACCGGCATCGGCAACCACGAGTGGGATCTCGGCTCCAACGTCTATCTGTCCTCGATCGCGCCCGGCGGCGGCTGGGTCGGCGCCAACTATGCGTCGATCTCGGCGAACCTGGTGCTGAACCCGGCCGGGTTCCCCGCCGATCCGCTCAACGCGCGCTTCACGCAGACCGTGGGCACCGGTGTGCTGGCCAACGAAGAGGCGCAGGACCTCAAGGGCCGGATCGCGCCTTCGGCGGTGATCAACGAAGGTGGCCAGACGATCGGTCTGGTCGGCGTGACCACGCAGATCCTTGAATCGATCTCTTCGCCCACGGGTGCCGAAATCCTCGGCTTCCCGTTCGGCCCCGGTGCCAATGGCGAGACCAACAACATGGCGCTGCTGGCGGCCCAGCTGCAGCCGGTCATCGACGATCTGCGCGCGCAGGGCGTCAACAAGATCGTGCTGCTGAGCCACCTGCAGCAGATCACCTTCGAGCAGCAGCTCGCGCCGCTCCTCAACGGCGTCGACATCATCCTCTCTGCGGGTTCGAACACCCGCCTTGGCGATGCGGACGACGTGGCGGTCAACTTCCCGGGCCACAGTGCGGACTTTGCCAATACCTATCCGATCGTGACGGCAGGAGCCGACGGCAAGCCGACGTTGATCGTCAACACCGACAATGAGTACACCTACCTCGGCCGCCTCGTCGTGGACTTCGACGAGAACGGCGACATCCTGCTCGACAGCGTGGCGAACAACACCGCGGTCAATGGTGCCTATGCCTCGACCGCTGCGAATGTGGCCGCGGCCTGGAACGACCTCGACGGCGATCTGTCCGACACCGCCTTTGCGGCCGGTACGCGCGGCAACCAGGTCAAGCAGCTGACGGATGCGGTCAAGGCGGTGATCGATGCCAAGGATGGCAACATCTACGGCTACACGAACGTCTACCTGGAAGGCGAGCGCATCCAGGTCCGCAACCAGGAAACCAACCTCGGCAACGTCTCGGCCGACGCCAACGCCGATGTCGCCCGCGATGCGCTGGGTCTCACCAGCGAGCATGCGATCGTCTCGATCAAGAACGGCGGCGGCATCCGCGCGCAGATCGGCACGATCCTGAACAACGGCGACGGGACGGTGACCAAGGTTCCGCCTTCGGTCGACGGCGAAGTCAGCCAGCTCGATGTCGAGAACGCGCTGCGCTTCGACAACAAGCTGATGGTGTTCGACACGACCGCGCAGGGTCTGCTCAACATCCTCAACTCGCCCAATGCGCTCAATCCCAACAACGGCGGCTTCATCCAGATCGGCGGCGTGCGCTTCTCGTACGATCCGACCAAGGCGGCGGGCAGCCGCGTGCAGGATGTCGTCCTCGTCAACGAGAACGGCGACATCACCGCGGTCGTCGCCGACAACGGAGTGGTCGTGGCTGGTGCCCCCTCGGTGATCACCGCGGTTGCGCTCAACTTCACCGCCAACGGCGGCGACGGCTACCTGGTCAAGGCGAACGCGACCAACTTCCGCTTCCTGCTCAATGACGGCACGCTCTCCGCGCCGGTAAGCTCGTCGCTGAACTTCACCGATCCGGCCGTCGTGCCCGCCAACGCCATCGGCGAACAGCAGGCCTTCGCCGAATACTTCCAGGAGCGTTACGCCACCAAGGCCAACGCCTACAACGAAGCGGATACCCCGCAGACGCTCGACACGCGTATCCAGAACCAGGCGGTGCGCAGCGATACCGTGCTGGTGGGCGACTATCTGCTCAATGATGCCGCCACCGCGTTCGCCGAGAACGACACCGCCGCCGCCTACCTTGGCAAGTCGACCGGCCTCACCGGCACGATCACCTACTCGCTGACGGGTGCGGATGCGGCGCTGTTCGATGTGAGCAGCACCGGCGTCGTCACCTTCAAGAACGCGCCGAACTTCGAGGCCCCGGCGGATGCCGGCGCCAACAACGTCTACGACGTGCGCGTGGTCGCCTCGAACGGCACCAACACGACCGAGCAGGACGTCGCGATTGCGGTGACCAACGTCAACGAAGCACCCACGATCACCTCGAACGGTGGCGGCGCCGCGGCCTCGCTCTCGATCGCGGAGAACACCGCGGCGGTCACGACCGTCACGGCCACCGATCCGGATGCGGGCACGACGCTGACCTACGCGATCGCCGGCGGTGCGGATGCCTCGCTGTTCCAGATCGATGCGGCGACGGGTGTGATCTCGTTCAAGCAGGCACCCAACTTCGAGCGGGCGGCCGATGCGGACAAGAACAACGTCTATGAAGTGATCGTCTCGTCGAGCGACGGCACGGCCACCGACACGCAGACGCTCACCGTCACCGTCACCGACGTCGCCGACACGCGTTCGAGCCAGACGCCGTACCTCTTGCCCGTCAGCGCGAACGTCACCTTCCAGGCGATCATCACCACCGGCGATGCCACCAGCAAGACCAATGGCGGCACCTACCTGTTCGGCGGGATCCCCGACGGCATCGGCATGTTCGACAACGGCGACGGCACGGTTACCGTGCTGGTCAACCACGAGCTTGCCAGCAACCGCGGCACGGTTCGCGACCACGGGGCGACCGGTGCCTACATCTCGAAGCTGATCATCGACAAGGCCGACCTCTCGGTGATCTCGGGCCAGGATGCCTTCTCGACCGTCAAGATCTGGAACCCCACGCTGGGCGTCTACGAGACCGCCACGGTCGCGTTCGGCCGCTTCTGCTCGGCCGACCTTGCCCCGCAGAACGCCTTCTACAACGCCGCGACGGGCCTCGGCACGACCGACAAGATCTTCCTCACCGGCGAGGAAAGCGGTGTCGAAGGCCGCGTGCTCGGCGTGATCGCCAGCGGGGCCGAGAACGGCACCGCCTATGATCTGGCCGGGCTCGGCAAGTTCAGCCACGAGAACGCGGTGGCGAACGGCACGTTCACCCAGGACAAGACGATCGTGATGGGGACCGACGACGGCCAGAACGGCCAGGTCTATGTCTACATCGGCACCAAGCAGGCGACCGGCAGCGCGGTGGACAAGGCCGGCCTCACCAACGGCAAGCTCTACGGCATCAAGGTCGACAATCTCAACAACGCGACCGCCAACAACAACGAATCGAACACCGCCATCCCGAGCGGCACGTTCAGCCTCGTCGATCTGGGCGACGTGCGCGGCTCGACCGGCGCGCAGCTCGATGCGGCAAGCGAGGCGGCGGGCGTCACCAGCTTCCTGCGCCCCGAAGACATCGCGTGGGATCCGACCAACCCGGCACGCGGCTACTTCGTCACCACCAACGCCTTCAATGCGCCCTCGCGGCTCTACCAGTTCACCTTCAACGACATCACCGACCCGACCAAGGGCGGCACGATCGTCGCGGTGCTCGACGGGACCGAAGGCCAGCAGATGCTGGACAACATCACCGTCGACTTCCAGGGCAAGGTCATCCTGCAGGAAGACGTCGGCAACAATGCCCACATCGGCAAGGTCTGGCAGTATGACCCGGTCACCGACACGCTGACCCAGCTTGCCCAGCACGACCCGGCCCGCTTCCTCGCCGGCGGCGCGGACTTCCGCACGCAGGACGAGGAAAGCTCGGGCGTGCTCGACGTCACCGCCACCTTCGGCGATGCCCACCACAAGGCCTACCTGCTCGACGTCCAGAACCACGCCGCGGCAACCCTCGCCAACTCGGGCGCCAACTTCGCCACCCTCGTCGAAGGCGGCCAGCTGCTCCTCATGAAGCAGTACTACAACGATGCGCCGGTGCTGACCGGCACTGCCGCGACGCTGGCGAACGGCACGCAGCAGACCGCCTATACGGTGAGCGCCTCGGCGCTGCTGACGGGCTACACCGATGGCAACGGCGATACGCTGAGCGTGGCCAACCTGACCGCCTCGAACGGGACGGTGACCGACAACGGCGACGGCACCTTCACGATCACGCCGGACTCGGGCTTCACCGGCACGATGACGCTTGCCTATCAGGTAAGCGATGGTCTGGGCGGCCTGACCGCGGCGAGCGCCAATGTGGTGTTCACCCCCTTCGCCGCGCGCACCTACACCGGCACGGCGGCGGCCAACACCTTCACCTCGGCCGAAAATGCCAACTGGACGGTCAACACGCTGGCGGGCAACGATACCATCACCATCGGCGCCGGCAACGACACCGTCAACGCCGGCACCGGCAACGACACCATCTCGACCGGCGCGGGCAACGATCTGATCCTGGTCGATCCGAACAGCGGGTTCGACGCGGTCAACGGCGGTCTCGGGAACGACACCATTCGTGCCACCGCGAACAACACCGTGATCGGGCTGTCCTCGCTCAGCGGGGTGGAGACGATCTCGGGCGGCGCCTTCACCGGCGTCTCGATCCTCGGATCGAGCGCTGCCGATACGCTCGACTTCAGCGGCACGACGCTGAGCGGGATCACCGGCATCGACGGCGGCGCCGGCAGCGACACGATCACCGGCAGCACGGCGGTGGACTCGATCTTCGGCGGTATCGGCAACGACACCATCGACGGCAACAACGGCAACGACACCATCGACGGCGGCACCGGCAACGACACGCTGCTCGGCGGCGCCGGCAATGACACGCTGACCGGCGGACTTGGCAACGATGAACTGCGCGGCGGTGCCGGGAACGACACGATCACCGGCGGGACCGGCAACGACACGATGTACGGGGACGCCGATGACGATACGTTCATCATCGGCGCGACGGCAGGCAAGGACACCATCGACGGTGGCACCGGCAACGATACCGTGGTCGCGGCTGCCGACGAGGTGACCTTCAGCATTGCCTCGATCACCAATGTCGAAGGCTTCTCCTCGGGCGGTTATGCCAATGTGACGATCGCGGGCAGCGCCGCGACCGAGACCATCGACCTCTCGGGCGCCACGCTGACGGGGATCGCGCTGATCTCCGGCGGCGGCGGTGTGGACACGATCACCGGCAGCAACGGCAACGACACGATCGACGGCGGGGTCGGCAACGATATCCTCAACGGCGGTGGCGGTGACGATGTGTTCCTCGTCGGACTCAACTCCGGCCGGGATACCATCAACGGCGGTTCGGGCTTCGACACGGTGCGGATCACCTCCGACAACCTCTCGCTCAACACCACGACATGGACCCAGATCGAGGCGATCGATGCCAGCGGCCAGACCGGGGTGAAAGTCCTCGGCAGCGCTGCGGCCGATACGCTGGACTTCACCGGGGTGACACTGACGGGCATCGGCTCGATCGAAGGCGGCTCGGGCAACGACACGATCACCGGCAGCGCCGGCAACGACGTGATCATCGGCGGCATCGGGACAGACACCCTCGCCGGTGGCGGCGGCAATGACCGCTTCGTGTTCAAGGCAGCGACGGAAAGCCGCCTGGGCACCCTGGCCGATCGCATCCTCGACTTCCAGACCGGGGACCTGATCGACCTGACGGGGATCGACGCCGACGCGAACACGGCGGGGATCCAGCACTTCACCTTCATCGGCTCTGCCGCCTTCACCGGCCTCGGCCAGCTGCGGGTGGGTACGGATGGCGGCAAGGTGGCGCTGTTCGGCAACATCAGCGGGAGCAACACCACTGCCGAGTTCGAGATCATCCTCGACAACAACCATGCGGTGACGGCTGCGGACTTGATCCTGATCTGATCTCCTGAAGGGGCGGGGCGGCATCTCATGGGATGCCGCCCCG
>NZ_LJHZ01000092.1:0-105324 GCF_001296055.1 Novosphingobium sp. AAP93 | reverse complement strand
GGGGAGCCTATGCCAGCGCCGCCTTCACGAGTCCGCTGGCTTTGCCCATGTCGAGTTGGCTGCCGTGGCGGGCCTTGAGCGTGGCGACGACTTTGCCCATGTCCTTCATGCTGGTTGCGCCGAGTTCGGCCTTGATGGCTTCGATTGCGGCCTTGGTGTCGTCCTCGCTCATCTGCTGGGGCAAGAACTCCTCGATCACCACGAGTTCGGCCTGTTCGATATCGGCGAGTTCCTGACGGCCACCCTCTAGATAGAGCGTGATCGATTCGCGGCGCTGCTTGGCCATCTTCTGGAGAACGTCGACGACGAGCACGTCGTCATCGGGCACGTTGGACGCCGTGCGCAGCTCGATATCCTTGTCCTTGAGCTTGGCGAGGATGAGGCGGACGGCGGCGAGGCGCGGCTTGTTGCCGGATTTCATGGCACTGATCTGGGCGGCCTTGATCGTATCGCGGATCATGGGATTCGTATTCCTGTGGATGGAGCGCGCACGAGGGCGCGAAGCAGTGTCACTTAGGCGAAACTTTCTGCCTTCGCTAGGTTGACGGGAGGGGGCGAGGGGCCTAGCGACCGAGCCTTAGCGACATCGCCAGAACCCTGCCAACGGAGCGCCCCCTATCATGGCCGACCCCGCCCACACGCATGCGCCGAAACCGGCTGGAGCGACCGGCGTTCTTGTCCTTGCCGATGGTTCGGTGGCGTGGGGCCGCGGCTTTGGCGCGGCGGGCAAGGCTGTGGGCGAAGTGTGCTTCAACACCGCGATGACCGGCTATCAGGAAGTGCTGACCGATCCCTCCTACGCGGGGCAGGTGGTGACCTTCACGTTCCCGCATATCGGCAATGTCGGCACAAACCCTGAGGACATGGAAAGCCACGATGTGCCAGGCGCCATCGGCCTCGTGGTGCGCGAGGATGTGACCGATCCGGCCAACTTCCGCAGCGTGGAGCCCTTGCAGGCGTGGCTCGCGGCACGGGGCAAGATCGGGCTTTCGGGCATCGACACCCGCGCGCTGACGCGGCGCATCCGCCTTGGCGGCGCGCCCAACGCGGTGATCGCGCATGATCCCGATGGCGATTTCGACATTCCGGCACTGCTCGCCGAGGCGCAGGTCTGGCCCGGCCTCGAAGGCATGGACCTCGCCCGCGTGGTGAGCCGCGAGGAGCAGGACGAGTGGGAAGGCGGCGTCTGGCGGCTGGGGCAGGGCTATGCCCGCTCGCCGCACGATCCGCGCCCGCATGTCGTGGCGATCGACTATGGCGCGAAGGACAACATCTTCCGCAATCTGGTGAGGGCCGGGGCGCAGGTGACGGTGGTGCCCGCCGAAACTTCGCTGGAGACGGTGCTGGCGCTCTCGCCCGCGGGCGTGTTCCTCTCGAACGGGCCGGGCGATCCGGCGGCGACGGGGGCTTACGCGGTGCCGGTGATCCAGGGCCTGCTGGAGCGCGACATTCCGGTCTTCGGCATTTGCCTTGGCCACCAGATGCTCGGCCTCGCGGCGGGGGCGAAGACGATCAAGATGCACCAGGGCCACCGCGGCGCGAACCACCCGGTGAAGCGCCATGCCGACGGCGTGGTCGAGATCACCTCGATGAACCACGGCTTTGCGGTGGACAACACCGCGCTGCCCGAGGGCGTGGAGGAGACGCATGTCTCGCTGTTCGATGGGTCTAACTGCGGGATTGCGGTGAAGGGCAAGCGGGCGTTTGGAGTGCAGTATCATCCCGAGGCGTCGCCGGGGCCGCAGGATAGTTTTTATCTGTTTGAGCGGTTTGTGGGGATGTTGGGGTGACCTTCGTCGCTGACCAATCATTGATGGAGACCCGCGACGTTGCCCTTGGGGCGAGCTTGCACGTGATTTCCGGGGGCAGTGACGGCTCAAAGGAGTTCGAGATTCGGTTCCCTGATAACATCATCAGATTTTCGGCCGAATTGGACGCTAATGTTTGGCGAGTCCGACTCAGTAAAATTGAGGAACGAGCGATCATTTCTAACGCGCTACTCGCTTTTGGTTATGGACACGGTCTCTGGGCGGATAAAATTTCAGACGTTCTTTTTCTTGAAGAACGCAGAAGACTTTTTAAAATTTCATACAGGTGGGTTAATGCCCAATCGCACTGACATACCCTCGATCCAATCCACCGCCGCCGGGACTTCCCTCCCGCGCGGCTGTGCTTGGGCTGGGCGGCGTCTGCGCTTTCGGGGGCGGTGCACCCCCACCCAACCCTCCCCCGAGCGGGGGAGGGCTTTTTCGGTTGTGCGGTGTTCTGGCGTATTGCGCGACCTGCCCCTCCCCCGGTCGGGGGAGGCCGGGTGGGGGTGCTCAGCGCTCGAATGGGTCAATCCGGTTTCGGGCCAAGGCGATTTCATGCGCTATGGTCAGCAGTACGCCATCGGTGTTGGCGAGGACATCGTTGTTCCAGAAGCGGATTACGCGGTAGCCATGCGCTTCGATCAGGCGCGTGCGCACCGCATCGGACTCGCTGTCAGCGTGCTGCCCACCATCCAGCTCGATGGCGAGGCGCAAGGATCGGCAGGCGAAATCGGCCACGGCGTTGCCGATGGGATATTGCCGGGTGAAGCGCGCGCCCAGTTGATCTCCTCTCAGCCGCGACCACAGCCGCTTTTCCGCTTCCGTAGGATCCTTGCGCAGTTTGCGCGCAACCGGCGTCAGGCGTTTGTTGCTCATACGTCTTGCACCCCCACCCAACCCTCCCCCGAACGGGGGAGGGCTTTTATAGCGAAGTCCGCATAATGCCCAAACGCACTGACATCTCCTCGATCCTGATCATCGGCGCCGGGCCGATCATCATCGGCCAGGCTTGCGAGTTCGATTATTCGGGCACGCAGGCGGTGAAGGCGCTCAAGGAAGAGGGGTACCGGATCATCCTGGTCAACTCGAACCCCGCGACGATCATGACCGATCCGGACATGGCGCACGCGACTTATGTCGAGCCGATCACGCCCGCGGTCGTCGCCAAGATCATCGAAAAGGAGCGCCCCGATGCGGTGCTGCCGACGATGGGCGGGCAGACCGCGCTCAATACCGCGCTGGCGCTGGCGCGCGATGGCACGCTGGAGAAGTTCGGCTGCGTGATGATCGGCGCGGATGCCGAGGCCATCGACAAGGCCGAGGACCGCATGAAGTTCCGCGATGCGATGGACAAGATCGGGCTGGAATCCGCCCGCTCCGGCATCGCGCATACGGTCGAGGAAGCGCTCGCGGTGCTGGAACGCACCGGGCTGCCCTCGATCATCCGGCCGAGCTTCACGATGGGCGGCACCGGCGGCGGCATTGCTTACAACCGCGAGGAATTCGTCAGCATCGTGCGCGGGGGCCTCGAAGCCTCGCCGACCACCGAAGTGCTGATCGAGGAATCGCTGCTGGGGTGGAAAGAGTACGAAATGGAAGTCGTCCGCGACCGGAACGACAATGCCATCATCATCTGCTCGATCGAGAACGTCGATCCGATGGGCGTGCACACGGGCGATTCCATCACCGTCGCCCCGGCGCTGACACTGACTGACAAGGAATACCAGATCATGCGCAATGCATCGATCGCGGTTCTGCGGGAAATCGGTGTCGAAACAGGCGGTTCGAACGTGCAGTTCGCGGTCAACCCGAAGGACGGGCGCCTCATCGTCATCGAGATGAACCCGCGCGTCTCGCGCTCCTCGGCGCTGGCGTCGAAGGCCACCGGCTTCCCGATCGCCAAGGTCGCGGCGAAGCTCGCCGTGGGCTACACGCTCGACGAGATCATGAACGACATCACCGGAGCGACCCCGGCGGCGTTCGAGCCGACGCTCGATTATGTCGTCACCAAGATCCCGCGCTTTGCCTTCGAGAAGTTCAAGGGCGCCGAGCCGCTGCTCGGAACCGCCATGAAGTCCGTCGGCGAAGTCATGGCAATTGGCCGCAATTTCCAGGAATCGATGCAGAAGGCGCTGCGCGGTTTGGAGACCGGGCTTGACGGGTTCAACCGTGTGGTCGAGCTGGAAGGCGCCACCCGCGACCAGATCGTCGCGGCGCTGAGCCGGGCGACGCCGGAGCGGCTGCTGGTGATCGGGCAGGCCTTCCGCGAGGGGCTGTCGGTCGAGGAAGTGCACGCCGTCACCAAGTACGAGCCGTGGTTCTTGCGGCAGATCGAGGCGATCATCGCCGAGGAAACGAAGATTGCAAGCGAAGGCCTGCCGATCGATGCGGCAGGGCTGCGGCGCCTCAAGGCCATGGGCTTTTCCGACAAGCGGCTGGCGACCCTGGCGGTTCGCTCGGTGGGGGTGGCCGGAGGGCTGGGCGAGACGACGGCGCGTCGCTCCGGGCTGCTCCATGACGTGCTGAACGCGATGGCGGGGGCGACGAGCGAGGAAGAAGTGCGCGCGCTGCGCCACAAGCTGGGTGTGCGCCCGGTGTTCAAGCGGATCGACAGCTGCGCGGCCGAGTTCGAGGCGGTGACACCCTACATGTACTCGACCTACGAAGGCGGCCTGTTCGGCGAACCTGAGAGCGAGGCTGCGCCGACCGACCGGAAGAAGATCGTGATCCTCGGTGGCGGGCCCAACCGCATCGGGCAGGGCATCGAGTTCGACTACTGCTGCTGCCACGCCTGCTTTGCGCTGGGCGAGACGGACGCCGCGAGCGGCGAGCCGGGCGCCGGGTTCGAGACGATCATGATCAACTGCAACCCCGAGACGGTCTCGACCGACTACGACACCTCGGACCGGCTCTATTTCGAACCGCTGACCGCCGAGGACGTACTCGAAGTGCTGGAGGCCGAGAAGGCCAACGGCACGCTGGTCGGCGTGATCGTGCAGTTCGGCGGGCAGACGCCACTGAAGCTCGCGCAGGCGCTCGAGGATGCGGGCATTCCGATCCTTGGCACGTCGCCCGATGCCATCGACCTGGCCGAGGACCGCGAGCGTTTCAACCGCCTCGTCGAGAAGCTGGGCTTGCGCCAGCCGGCGGGCGGCACTGCGCGGAGCCGCGACGAAGCGGTCGCGGTGGCGGCGCGCATCGGCTATCCGGTGCTGATCCGGCCTTCGTACGTGCTGGGTGGGCGGGCGATGGAGATCGTCGACAGCCAGGCGCAGCTCGATGACTACATCGCGACGGCGGTGAAGGTTTCGGGCGAGAGCCCGGTGCTGATCGACCAATACCTGCGCGATGCGATCGAGTGCGATGTCGATGCGCTGGCCGATGGCGACGATGTCGTCGTCGCGGGCGTGATGCAGCATATCGAGGAAGCCGGCATCCATTCGGGCGACAGCGCCTGCACGCTGCCGCCCTACAGCCTGCCCGCAGAAATCATCGCCGAGATGGAGCGGCAAGCGGTGGCGCTGGCCAAGGCGCTGGGCGTCAAGGGCCTGATGAACATTCAGTTCGCGGTGAAGGACGGGCTGGTTTACCTCATCGAGGTCAATCCGCGCGCCAGCCGCACGGTGCCGTTTGTGGCCAAGGCCATCGGGCAGCCGATCGCCAAGTATGCCGCGCGGATCATGGCGGGCGAGAAGATCCGCAACCTGCCGCCGATCAAGCGCGACGTGCCCTATATGGCGGTGAAGGAAGCGGTATTCCCGTTTGCGCGCTTCCCCGGCGTCGACCCGGTGCTTTCGCCCGAGATGAAATCGACCGGCGAGGTCATGGGCATCGACAGCGGCTTCCCGCTCGCCTTTGCCAAGGCGCAGCTGGGGGCGGGCATGGTGCTGCCGGTGGGCGGCACGGTGTTCGTTTCGGTCAAGGACAGCGACAAGCCGGTGATCCTGCCGGCGGTCCAGAAGCTCGATGCCATGGGCTTCCGCATCGTGGCGACAGGAGGGACGGCGACGTTCCTGACCGCAGCGGGGGTCAAGGTCGAGCGGGTCAACAAGGTGGCGGAAGGGCGGCCGCATATCGTCGACCGGATCATCGACGGCGAGATCGCGCTGATCTTCAACACCACCGAGGGCTGGCAGAGCCACAAGGACTCGCAGTCCATCCGCGCGTCGGCGCTCTATGGCAAGGTGCCCTACTTCACCACGGCGGCAGCCTCGGTCGCAGCTGTGGAGGCTATCGAGGCGCTGCGCAGCACCGACCTTGCGGTAAGGTCACTGCAGGATTATTATCAATCTTCCACGTGATCCCCATCATCGCGGCGACTGGGGCCCGGTTTGGCGCATTGCTGGCCGGGACGGAACGGTTTTCCCTTGGCGATGTTTGGTCAAGGGATTGAAAGGTAAGAAGGACTAAGGATGGCAAGTGTTGAGAAGCTGCCGATGCTGGCCGAGGGCTACGAGAAGCTGACGGCGGAGCTGAAGGCGCTGCGTGAGGAACGTCCGCTGATCGTCGACGCGATCGAGGAAGCCCGCGCGCACGGCGATCTTTCCGAAAATGCCGAATATCATGCCGCCAAGGAGCGTCAGGGCCAGGTCGAAGCGTCGATCGGTGATCTGGAAGACAAGATCAGCCGCGCGCAGATCATCGACCCGACGACGCTTTCGGGCGACCGCATCGTGTTTGGCGCGACCGTGACGCTGCTTGACGATGACGACAAGCCGGTGCGCTACCAGATCGTCGGGCAGGCCGAAGCGGATGCCAAGCGTGGCCGGATCAGCTACAATTCGCCGCTGGGCCGCGCGCTGATCGGCCGGCGCGTGGAAGACGAGATCGAAGTGACGGTGCCTTCGGGCGACCGGTTCTATGTGGTCGAGAAGATCGAGTTCATCTGAGACGGCTGCGTATTACCGCGGGACCCTTCGACAAGCTCAGGGTGAGCGTTCTTTGAGAAAATGCAAA
The DNA here is from genome assembly GCF_001296055.1 of Novosphingobium sp. AAP93. Classification (NCBI taxonomy): domain Bacteria; kingdom Pseudomonadati; phylum Pseudomonadota; class Alphaproteobacteria; order Sphingomonadales; family Sphingomonadaceae; genus Novosphingobium; species Novosphingobium sp. AAP93. The sequence continues at coordinate 98,557 of NZ_LJHZ01000092.1, read as the reverse complement.
AAAGGCTGCGGGTCTATTCCCGCAGCCCTTTTTGCATTCACTCTGGCTTGTGCAGCTCGGGCTCGAGCAGGCGGTGGAGGTGGACCACCACGTAGCGCATTTCCGCGTCATCCACCGTGCGCTGGGCGCAGCTGCGCCAGGCTTCTTCGGCGCTGGCATAATCGGGATAGACGCCGACGAGGTCGATCTTCGAGAGATCGGTAAATTCGAGGTGCTGCGGATCCTTGACCCGCCCGCCCATGACGAGGTGCAGCTTCTGCATGACTGGGTATCCATTCCTTGGGGAGGAAGCCCAGCCACTGGCAAAATGAAGAGGGGCGCGCAAGCCCCTGACCTTGCGGAAAAGCCCGTTATTCCGCCTTCTTGCCCGGCAGATGGCGGGTGATGACCGGCGCGAGGGTCCGCAGCGCCTTGTCGGCGAGAGCAGGAAGGCGTGCCTTCTCCGGCTTGGCGGGCGCATCTGCCTCTTCGCTCACGGCGGCGGCAGCCCTCTCACCGGCAGCGCCCGCAACATAGGCGGCCGCAATTTCCAGGCCCACGGCTGCAAGGTCCGCCGCGCGGCGGGGGAGGGACATGCGGGACAGGGTGCCCTTGCGCGTCGCCTTGTCGCCGGTAACACCGCTGCCGGCGCGGGACAGCGCTCCGGCGACCAGCGCCCCCAGAACGATCCCGCCCGCGACCATCGCTACCGGATGCTCCTCGACGAAGCCCTTCACCATGCCGAGCGGATCGGCGGGCTTTTCGGCTGTTGGCGCTTCGGTTTCCGGTGTGGGCGTTTCGTCGGTCATGTCACGTCCTCGTCCGCTTCGGACGGTGCGAAGCGGTTCCTGATGAGATTGATCAGCGGGCGGCGGAAGAACCACGCCGCAAGCAGCGCCAGCGTGCCGCCGATCACCGGGATATTGTCCTTGGCGACCGCCTTGGCCTCGTCGACCGTATCGATCACGCGGTCCACTGCCGCTTCCTTGATCCGCGTGGGGATCGACTTTTCGGCAAGGCCGGTCTGCAGCGCGTTTCTCTGGCCGTTGAAGCGGGCCCAGGCGGCATCGCGGCGGGCGCGGGCTTCCTGCAAGCTCTCGTCGCTCATGCCGCGCGGTCCTGTCCCTTGAGCGCGCGCAGGGTGCCTTTCACGCGGCGCAGGATGCCGAAGACGCTCAGGCCCGTCAGCGCGAGCAAGCCGAGGAACACGACTGCGAGCGCGCCCCACGGCCCGATCAGCGGGGCGAGGGCGAGCAGCAGGCCGACGACCAGCGCCATCAGCGCGAAGAACAGCAGCGCCAGCGCCAGCGCGGCGAGGGCGAGGATGCCTTTGGCGCGGCCAAGCAGGAAGCCGGCGCGGGCCTTCTGGAATTCGAGCTCGGCCGCGATCAGCGACTGGCCATCCTCGAGCAGCGCGCGCGCACCGCCGAGCAGGGACTCATCAGCCCCCGTGTCCTGCCCCGCTTCTGTCTTCGTCTCGGTCACGCGCTGAGATCAGGCTTCCGTGGTTTCGGCGCTCTCCGCAGCAGCCGGTGCGGGCTTGCGGCGCAGCATGCGCGAGAGGACGAAGCCGGTGACCGCCGCGATGCCGAGCGCCTTGACCGGGCTCTTCTTGACGAAGGTGACGATATCCTCGCCGATCTCGGGAATGTCCTTGGCCTCGAGGCTGGCGGCGGTGGACTGCAAAGTATGCGCGGCACCGCGGGCATAATCGCCATATTGCACGCCAAGCTTCTCGTCGATTACGCCGGCGTTGCTCTCGATTGTCTCGCCTAGGGTGGACAGCGCGGCAGTTGCCTTGCCCTTGCCCTGGCGGGCGAGATCGAGCGCGACGACCTTGGCTTGCTCGGCGTATTCGCTCGCCTTTTCGGTATATTCGCTGGCGGTCGAGGTCACCGTTTCCGTGAGCGCGGCGGTACGCTCGCGGGCTTCGCCGGTGAGGTTGGCGGCACTGGCCTTGGCGTCCTCGATCGCCTTGCCGAAACGAGTGGTGACGGCAGTGGCTGTGTCGCTGACCGTCTCTTCGATCTGCGCGATCTCGGCAGGCACGGCTTCGGCCACGGCCTCGACGGCGGTTTCGACAGCCTTGAGCGCGGCCTTCTTGCGGCTCTTGGGTTTGGTATCGGCTTCGGGAGCCGCGTTGTCAGGGGTATCGGCCATGGTGCGGGTCCTTTTTCGGGGCGATTCTGAATTGATTTCCGGTCCTAGCCCAAATGCCGCAAGTGCGAAAGCGTGGCGGGGCCGCATTTGCCTTATGCTTGGGACGGCCTAGCGGTTCCACGCATAGCTAGGCGCACTTGTCACTCTGGCCAACCGCCGATAGGGCGCGCGTCAGGATACGTCACCATACGAGGAAGCGCTCATGACCGCGATCATCGACATTCACGCCCGCGAGATCCTCGACAGCCGGGGCAACCCGACCGTCGAAGTCGATGTCCTGCTGGAGGACGGCTCGTTCGGCCGTGCTGCCGTGCCTTCGGGCGCTTCGACCGGTGCGCATGAAGCGGTCGAGCTGCGCGATGGCGACAAGGGGCGGTTCCTCGGCAAGGGCGTGCTGCAGGCGGTCGGCGCGGTGAACGGCGAGATCGCCGGTGCGCTTGTCGACATGGATGCCGAAGACCAGCGCGACATCGACATGGCGATGATCGCGCTCGACGGGACCGAGAACAAGGGCCGTCTTGGCGCCAACGCGATCCTCGGCACCAGCATGGCGGTGGCGAAGGCGGCGGCGGATGCGCGCGGCCTGCCGCTTTACAGCTATGTCGGCGGCGTCTCGGCGCACCTCCTGCCGGTGCCGATGATGAACATCATCAACGGCGGCGAGCATGCCGACAATCCGATCGACTTCCAGGAATTCATGATCATGCCGGTCGGCGCGCCGACGCTGGCCGAGGCCGTCCGCTGGGGCGCCGAAGTGTTCCACACGCTCAAGAAGGCGCTGCACCAGAAGGGCCTCGCCACCGGCGTGGGCGACGAGGGCGGCTTTGCGCCCAACATCGCCAGCACGCGCGATGCGCTCGATTTCGTGATGGCCTCGATCGAGCAGGCCGGGTTCAAGCCGGGCACCGACATCGTGCTCGCGCTCGATTGCGCGGCGACCGAGTTCTTCAAGGACGGCAAGTACGAGATCAGCGGCGAGGGGCTCTCGCTTTCGCCGGACGCGATGGCGGACTATCTCGCCGCGCTCACCGATGCCTATCCGATCCGCTCGATCGAGGACGGCATGAGCGAGGACGATTTCGAAGGCTGGGCCGCGCTGACCGCCAAGATCGGCAAGAAGGTGCAGCTGGTGGGCGACGATTTGTTCGTCACCAACCCCAAGCGCCTGACCATGGGCATCGCCAAGGGCCTCGCCAATTCGCTGCTCGTGAAGGTCAACCAGATCGGCACGCTGACCGAGACGCTGGAAGCGGTGAGCATCGCGCAGCGCAATGGCTACACGGCGGTCATGTCGCACCGTTCGGGCGAGACCGAGGATGCGACCATCGCCGACCTCGCGGTTGCCACCAACTGCGGCCAGATCAAGACGGGTTCGCTTGCCCGGTCCGACCGGCTTGCCAAGTACAACCAGCTCATCCGGATCGAGGAAGAGCTGGGCCAGTCGGCGCGCTATGCGGGTGCGGCGGCGTTCGGGCGGCTCGCGTAAGGCCTGTTCAACCGCCGTTCGTCCCGAGCGAAGTCGAGGGACTTGTTCGAGCGTAGCTGAGAACCAGCGCCGCGCCAGGTGTCTCGACTGCGCTCGACACGAACGGGTGGGTGGGAGGCGGCAGGATTTAAGCGGCCGCTTAAAGTCTCTTTCCAATGCAGCCGCTCTCTGCCAGTCTTGCTGGCGGAGAGTGATGCATGGGTGAGTTTCCAAGCACGGCTGCGGCGGTAACGCCGGGCTGGATCGAAGCGCAACTGGCGCGCGCGGGCCTGCTGGTCGATGCGCGGATAACCGGCCTCGAATGGAAGGCCATCGGCACCGGGCAGGTGGGTGATACTGCCCGCTTCACGATCACCTATGACCGGCCCACTGCCGCCCCTGCGACGCTGGCAGGCAAGTTTGCTTCCGCCGATCCGACCAGCCGCGGCACGGCGGCGGCGATGATGCTCTACGTAAAGGAAGTGGGTTTCTACCGCGAACTGGCGGGGATGCTCGCGGTGCGCACGCCCAAGGTCTACGCCGCCGAAATCAATGCCGAGGGCACCGATTTTGTGCTGCTGTTCGAGGATCTGGCGCCCGAGCGCGGCGGCAACCAGCTCGAAGGCTGCGGGCTGGCCGATGCCGAAGCGGCAATCCGGCAGGCAGCGGCGCTGCATTCCGCGACCATCGGGCATCCCAAGGTCTTGGGCGCGGACTGGCTGCATGGGCGCGAGGGACTGCTGGAGCAGATCGGGCAGCTTTACCATCAGGCCCACGCGATCTTCCGCGAGCGTTATGACGGCCAGTTGGCGGCGGATGCCCTGGCGCTGTGCGATGAGCTCGACAAGCGGGTGGAGCATTGGCTGGCACGACAGCCGGAGGAGCCCTGCCTGATCCACGGCGATTTCCGGCTCGACAACATGCTGTTCGGGGTCGGGTGGGGGGCGGAGCCCATCGCGATTGTCGACTGGCAGACCTGCGCGATCGGCTGCGCGATGACCGACGTCGGCTATTTCATGGGCTGCGGCATCGGCAGCGAGTTGCGGCGGCCCAACGAGGCGGCGCTGCTTGCGCTCTATGCCGAGGAAATGGCGCGTCACGGCGCGCCCATTTCGCACGACGTGATGATGCGGCGCTACCGGATCGGGGCGCTGCACGGGCTGTTCACCGCGGTGTTCAGCGCAGCCTTCGTGGTGCGCACGGAACGGGGCGACGCCAACTTCCTTTCGATGGCGCGGGGTGCAGCCGAACTCGCGCTCGATCACGACAGCATCGGCGCCCTGGACGCCATGATGGAGAGTGCACAATGCTGACCAATGGCGACGATTTCCCGCTGCACCAGACGCCCGAGCCGATCGCCTATTCCGGTACCGACCGCAATTTCTACGACCGCTATTTCTTCAACGGCTATGCGGCGGACGGGAGCGATTTCTTCGCTGCGGCTTTCGGCATCTATCCGCATCTCAACGTCGCGGACGCGCATTTCTGCTTCATCAAGGACGGGGTGCAGCATTCGCTCCACGCCTCGCGCGAGCTCAGGATGGAGCGGCTGGACCTGACCTGCGGCCCCATCGCCATCCGCGTGGAGGAGCCTTTGAAGCGCCTCTCGATCAGCGTGGAGGAGGAGGGGATCCGCGCGGAGATCGTCTTCACCGGGCGCGCCTTTCCCATCGAGGAGCCGCGCTTCATCCACCGTATCGGCCCGCGCACCTTCATGGACTACACGCGGCTGACGCAGAACGGACACTATACCGGCTGGGTCGAAATCGACGGAGTGCGCACGGTGCTGAAGCCCGGAACCGCTGGTACGCGCGATCGCAGCTGGGGCGTGCGCCCTGTCGGCACCAGCGACACGCAGCCGCACGGGCACGGCGTGGTTCCGCAGTTCTTCTGGCAATGGACGCCGATCAACCTGCCCAGCCGCAGCGTGTTTTTCCACATCAACGCCGATGCCAACGGGAGCCCATGGAACACCCGCGCGGTGATCGCGCCAGATGGGGCGGGGCATGACGGGTTTTTCGAGACACCGTCTGCCAAGCTCGATGCGCCGCTACAGCCGGGAACGCTGTGGCCAGCAGGCGGCGAGCTGGTGATCGGCGGGGATGATCCGCTAACGCTGACGTTCGAGCCGCTGCAGCGCTTCCAGATGCGCGGGCTGGGGTATACCTCGCCCACATGGGGACACGGCCTCTACCATGGCGTGCTGGAAGTGGAGCGCGAGGATATCGTGCTGGCCGACATCGACCCCAAGCGGATGGACAACTTTCACGTCCAGATCGTCAGCCGTGTGACGACGAGCGCGGGCGAGGTCGGCACCGGCGTGTTCGAACAGCTGATTTTCGGTGCCTACAAACCGCTGGGGCTGGGATAACTCTTCCCCAACGCCGTTCGTCCCGAGCGAAGTCGAGGGACCGGTTCGAGCGGAGCCGAAAACGAGGCGCACGCAACGGCCTCGGCTGCGCTCGGCCTTTATCCCTCGACTTCGCTCGGGACGAACGGGGTAAGGTGGTGCGGGCCTACTTTACCCGCCGCACTGGCACCGGCACGTTGCAGATATCCACTCCGCCTGCAGGCTTGATGTAGAACGCATCCCGCCGGTTCGCGCGGGCATCGGCATAGGCGGCAAAGCTCTTGCTCTCGGTTGATAGGTACTCGTAGCGCGGCAGGCCGGGCACATCGGTGCCGATGCGTATGCTGAGGATCGGTGTGCGCTCCTCAGCCGTCTTGTAGAAGCCGATATCGCCGGTGCCGCGCGGTAGGCTGGAGAGGTTCTCAATCCCCTCGATCACCCGGCCGACGACGGCGATGTTCCGGTCCAACTGGCGCGGGGCCTGCCCGATGACGGCATAGAGCTCCGCGCCCGAGCCGGTATCGGGCGGATAATCGCGGCCCACGCCGACGGTGCCGTAGCAGTGGATGGGCCATGCTTTCGTGAAGTCACTTGCGACCGGCCATCCACTTTCCCAGCCGACGTAGGCGGCGTAGCTGTCGCCAGCCGAGCCGACCGTGTGTGGCGGCGCGCTTTTGGCTTTTGACGACGCGCCTGGAATCTCAAGGTTGCGAAGCACCTGATATACGTAGGCTGCGCCCCCGCTACGGTCGCGATATCGCGCCGATTTGATGACGGCATCCGCCTGCTCGTAATCCTCCGCCGGCACAACCTTCAACCCCGCCGGCAGTGGCTTGGCCTTCGCCTTGTCCTCACCGTCCGGATCGCCCCATTGCACGACATAGCCATCCTGCACGCGATTGACGCTCGTGCCGTCCCACCACTTTGCGGCGGCGAGCTTGCGGATATTGCCGATCCATCCTTGCGAGAACGGCGCCGGTAGCAGCTGGATCACCACCCGCCGAGCGGCGCCCTTGGCATCGGGCGCAAGGTCCATGACGAGCAGATCGGACGGCGCAATCGCCGCCCAGTCCGCCGCCGGGGCCGCCGCAACGATTTCGGTCGGCGCCAGCGCTGACGTCTTTGCGGGAGAAGCGGCGGGTGCAGACTCCTTCGTGGGAGCAGGGGCGGGCGCGGGGTTGCAGCTGGCGAGCAGGGCGACGGAGAGCAGAAAGGGATGTTTCATCACAAACGACTTGTGCCAGCCTTCGCAGCCTTGCGGAAGTGGTTGCTTGCCGTTAGGGGCAACGCCTTCCAGTGCATGCGGAGCGGTGGCCGAGTGGTCGAAGGCGCTCGCCTGGAAAGTGAGTATACGCCAAAAGCGTATCGAGGGTTCGAATCCCTCCCGCTCCGCCAGCCACCCTGCCAAGTGGCTCCAAAAAACGCTGAAATTCCTTGATTTTCGGCCATTTTGCGCTAGAAAGCGTTCTCTATTTGTACCGATTTATCCGGGGGCATCCAAGCTGTTTGGGGGCATTCCTGGGGGCATCGGACAGCAAATCTGGGGGCATCGATGCTCAGTGATACGGCGGTCCGCCAAGCCAAGGCGCGAGACAAGGATTACAAGCTTTCCGACTCCGAGGGACTCTACCTTTATGTGACGAAGGCCGGCCATCGCAGTTGGCGTTTCAAATACCGATTTGACGGCAAGGAACGCCGGCTCATGCTCGGCTCTTACCCGGAGGTGTCCCTCAAGGTTGCCAGAGAGCGCAAGACCGAGGCGCGGCGTTTGCTCGTCGAGGGAAAGGACCCCGCGCTGGAGGCGAAGAAGGCGGCTATCGAGCGGAAGCTTGCGACATCAAACACCTTCGAGGTCGTGGCCCGCAACTGGTTCGAGCTACAGAAGGATCGGTGGACGCTTGTGCACGCAAACGACGTGATCACGAGCCTGGAGAACGATGTCTTTCCGACCGTCGGTGCTCTGCCGGTCACCGAGATCGATGAGCCGATGGTGCTGCTTGTTCTCCGAAAGATTGAAAAGCGGGGCGCCATCGAGACAGCGCATCGCACCCGGCAGAGGATGTCAGCCGTGTTCGTTCACGGCATTGCCGAAGGCGTGGCTGCTCGCGATCCTGCGGCTGTCGTCGGCAAGGCGCTGAAACCAGTGCCGCGCAGTCGCAAGCGACCGGCGATCCTTTCCATCGAAGGGCTGCAGGATCTCTTTCGGCGGACAGAGGTCGAGGGCGCGGCCGCCCTTACCAAGCTCGCCTCGCGCTTCATTGCCTTGACTGCGCAGCGGCCAGGGACTGTCCGAAGGATGGCATGGACCGAGCTGGAAGGGATCAACTGGTATGATGGTAGCGATGCACCTGACGCCCTTTGGAGAATTCCTGCGGATCATATGAAGCTTGCCAATGAGCTGAAGCAGGATGAGGAATTTGAACATCTGGTACCGCTTGCACCTGAAGCGGTTGCTGTTCTGCGCGCAACCTGGTGTCTGACCGGGGCTGGTCCGCTTGTTTACCCCAGCAATCGCAATGCCCGGGTTCCGATGAGTGAAAACACCTTGAGCTACTTCTACAATCGCTGCGGTTATCAAGGCCGGCATGTACCGCATGGCTGGCGCGCATCGTTCTCGACGATCATGAATGAGTGGGCGCTGCGCAATGGGACGCCTGGAGATCGAAACGTCATCGACATGATGTTGGCTCACATCCCGGAAGGAGTTTCGGGATCAGAGGGGGCCTACAATCGTGCGGCGTTTCTCGAGCGCAGGCGAGAAATTGCGAGTATTTGGGGAGCAATGCTCTTTGACTGTCTGCCGGCGCCGCACAAGCTTTTGAGTTACAGGCTGCGTTAGGCTGGACCGATCCAGTCGGCGCGAAGTCGATCTGTCGCGACCGTGATGCCCTCAGCGCAACGAGCGGATGCTCAGCCTTGATCCACGCTACGTCGTCGCATTCCCCGGCAACGGTGTTCTTGAGCGCCTTGTGATCGAGGCCAAGGTGCGGCGGATCACTGTTGTGGATCGCCGTGGGCCGCTGGGCACGTCCCCCAAGGCCGGGGCTGGTTTGGCTGCCACCTGACAGGGTGCCGCCGATCGCCAGCGCTGCTCTGCGGCGCTGGCGATGATCTCTTGTCGATGGCGCTCTGATGTTCGATCCTTGATGCCCATTTCGAGCGGAGTTGCTGTCTTGGCGGATCTCAATCAACTGGCGGCTGTCATGAGCCTTGCCCATGCTCGGGTCGAGATAGCGGCCTGGGTCGAGGATTATAACCGGGAGAGGCCGCACTCGTCACTTGGCTACGCAACCCCGGCGGCGTTCGCCGCCGAACTGGATAAGCAATGGCCTGGTTCGCTACGCCCTACGGGCTCCGCTACGCAGGCCATTGCTTCAACCGCGCTGATGCGCAAAACAACCACCCGGCTCTAATCCCAGCTGGGGGAAAGTTGGGGGTCACGTCACCGCACTGGTCGGGATCGTTACCCAGGCGATCTTCGACCCCGACAGCTGGCCCTCCGCTCGGCAGACCGAAGCCGTCGACGCGGCCATCGCGCTCCACGCGGCGCAAGGGAACCCATAGGCTCCACCGGGCCTGCCGGGGCCGACCGGTCAACCGCTCGCAGCACGATGAGGGAAGCCAGGCCCAGACGCTCGCCTCGTCAGGCAGCGGCGATGCCGATTTCGCACTCGAGGACAGCGAACAGGTTGCAGCGACGGGGGCGCAACCGGATGGCATCTCCCTTTGCCCTAGCATTTTGCACAAGTGGACTGGTTCGGGCATCTGGGGGACCTTGACGGGCAAGGCGCCCGCCGAGCGCCGCTTGAGGAACCCGTGCCATGCCCTACCAGCCTTTCGATCTTGGCGGAAAAGTCGCGCTCGTGACCGGGGGCAACGGCGGCATCGGCCTCGGCATGGCGGAAGCGCTGGCGCAGGCGGGCGCCTCGGTGATCATCTGGGGGATGAACCCCGCCAAGAATGCAGAGGCGAAAGCGCAGCTGGAAGCAACCGGGCAGCGCATCGCCAGCGAGATCGTCGACGTTGCGGACGAAGGCGCCGTGATCGCGGCGATGGACAAGGCGGTCGCCGAGTTTGGCCGCATCGATACGGTGATCGCCAATGCCGGAGTCGGCGGCGGTGCGCCCTTTGCGGAGTTCCCGACCGAGCAGTGGCGCAAGGTCATGGCGGTCAATCTCGACGGCGTGTTCTTCACGCTGCGCGAGGCTTGCAAGCACATGAAGACGCGGGCCGAAGCAGGCGATCCGGGTGGTTCGCTGGTCGCGATCTCGTCGACATCGGCGATCCACGGCGCGGCCCGCAACCAGGCCTATGGCGCCGCCAAGGGCGCGCTGTGCTCGCTGGTCCGGGCAACCGCCGTCGAGTTCGCCCGCTATGGCGTACGCTGCAATGCGGTGCTGCCGGGCTGGACGGTCAGCGAAATGACGCAAAGCGCGCAGGAGAACGAGAAGTTCAACCGGCAGGTGATCTCGCGCGTGCCGTTCCGGCAGTGGCTGGAGCCCAAGGACTTCGGCGGGATCGCGGTCTACCTCGCCTCCGATGCTGCGCGGTTCCACACCGGCGACAGCATCGTCCTCGATGGCGGTTACACGATCTTCTGAGCCTGCTGGAGCTGCGGTCATGGAACAGGCGTCCCCGTCACTCGTGCTGAGCGACACCCCGCTGGCAGGCATCCGCCGGTTGACGCTGAACCGGCCGGACAAGCGCAACGCGCTCTCGAACGATCTCAGGCGGCAGCTGTTTGCAGCGCTCGAGGCGGCAGACCGGGATCCGGAAGTTCGGGTCATCATCCTGCGCGGGGCCGGGCCCTGCTTTTCTGCGGGCTATGACCTCTCGCCCGAGGCCGGGACGCAGCCGCCCCCCTATTACACCGCTGATGGCCCGGGCTTCTGGCCGCGCCATGTCGTCGAGGGGGTGTTCCGGATCTGGGACCTGGCCAAGCCCGTCATTGCGCAAGTCCACGGCTGGTGCCTGGCCGGGGCGACCGAACTCGCGACCGCCTGCGATCTTGTCTACCTCGCCGACGATGCCCGGATCGGCTATCCGCCGGTGCGCGGGATGAGCCCGCCCGATACCCAGTTCCATCCGTGGCTGTGCGGCTTCCGCTCGGCGATGGAGCAGATGCTGACCGGGGATGCGCTGACAGCGGACGAGGCCGTCCGCGTGGGCTTTGCCAACCGTGCGTTCCCGGCGGGCGCGCTCGAACGCGAAGTTCTCGCCATTGCCGAGCGCGTCGCCAAAGTCCCGCCAGAAGTGCAGCAGATCAACAAGCGTTCCGTGCACCGGGCGATGGAAGCGATGGGGCTGCGCTCTGCCATTCGCGCCGGCACGGAAATGCAGGCGCTGGCCATGACGACGGAGGCGTCGCGGCAGACTTTCGCCGGTTTTCGCGCGGGCGACGTGCGCGGGGCGCTCGATGCGCGGGACGGGGCGTTTGGCGATTATCGCACCTCGGGCAAGGACAGCTAGCACCGCGCGCCGCGCAGCGGCCGGACGTCAGGTCACAATATCTTCCAGCGAATCCAGCGGCATATAGGTCACAGCGGAAACCGCCTCGTTGCCATGCGGAGCGAGCGGATCAGCGCCGTCAAGCGCGGGCCAGCGCAGCCCGGTTGCCTGCTCGATATGCTTGATGGCCAGCTGGAACGTGCGAAACTCGCCAAGCTGGAAGCCCTCGTTGGCGGATTCGTTTGCTGAGCTTTCCGTTTTGCGCTGTTCCAGCAGACTGCGGATCATGTCGCCCTGGCTGAGCAGATAGCCGGTGGCATGGAGCCCGCCGTCGGTGCGCGGCATGACCACGACCTTCCAGAACTCCATCGGTATCTGCACATTCTCGATCCCGAGCGCGGGATCGTTGTCCGTCAGGACAGGGCCGGTGAAGACACAGGCGCGGAAGCCCATCGTGCGGGAGCTGTCGAGAATGTAGTTTTCCAGCCCCTGCCACTGGGTTTTCGCCCGGTTCAGCAGGGCGTGCTGCAGCGCTGCGTTGGTGTAGTGGAACGTATCGTCATTCGCGAGCTGGGCATTCTCGCCCCAGTTCGGGTCCTCGCGCCGGACCATGTGGCCGCGGTCGAGATCGCCGACGTAGTAGTGCTTGCCGAGCTGAAGGCTGCGATCGATGCGCTCGTCGAAGAACCAGATGTCCGGCGAGACGCGCTTGATCCGCTTCGCCCGTTCGCCATCGATGTTGACTGCAGTGAACAACGGGGTCCGCCGCGAGCGGGAGTAATAGACCCCGAAATGCGTGTAGCGCAGCTCGCGCGGCTTGTCGGCTTGCTCGTCCGCCGGCGTCGCGAGGTCGCCGATCACGGCATCAAGGTCCGGGATCGGCACGGGCGGCGCATTGTCGAGGAACGCGGGTTCATAGCCGGCACGGCCGGCAAAGTGATCGGCCGTGTGCGATCCATCGGCGGCCTCGGCTTCCGGCGCCACATGCGCTTCACTGGGCGCATTGACAACAAACAGCCGCCCCGTCTGGAGCTGGCGCAGCGTCTCGACGCTGACCGCGCTGTTCGCTACCCCGAAACTCCCGGAGAAATGCAGGCCGACGACGGCGTCCTGATCGACGCTGAGCAGGCAGGAACCGGAATTGCCGCCAAGCGTCGTGCAATCATGCATCAGCAGCAGCCCTGAACCCGATTGCGTGACCAGCCCGGGCGAGAAGCGCTTCACATTGAAGAGATCGCCGAAATAGTGCCGCATCGCCGATTGCTCGTTGCGATCATCATAGGCGGGATAGCCGATGACACCGATGGTTTCGCCAACTTTGGCTCGGTGCTCTGCCAGCGGCAGCGGTGCAGGCTGGCACGTGGCGGTGACGCTGATCTCCAGCAGCGCGCAGTCGGCCTCTGAATCGTCGGCAAGATAGACGATCCGCTCGACCGGGCACTCGCGCTCCCCATTCTGCGGCGCACCCACTTCCTCGCGCGTGTCCAGCTTCATGCCGTAGAGCGGTCCAGCAACCGAGCGCAGGAACACGCCGCTGCCATCCCACTTGCGGCGGGCGACGAGCTTCGCGACATGGCGGTTGGTCACGACCCAGCGGCGATCCCCTTTTTCCTCGATCACCCAGCCGGTGCCGCCCCATTGCATCTGGTGGTTGAGGAACTCGACCCGCCCGATCGAGGGCAGGAACCGGTTCATCCGTACGATCGCGGCCGCATCGAGGGCTTTGAGATCCGTGTCCGGCGCCAAGGCGATCTCGGCAATCGGGTCGATCACGATGGCGTCGTTGCGCACGAGCAGCGGCGGCCTTCCGGTGCGCAGTATGATCGCTTCGAGACCGACCGCGCTGCCGACCATCTCGAGGTTTGGCCTTTGCTCGGTGATGCCGGCGGGATTGACCCCGAAGAAGCCGGGATCGATCAGCCCTGCATCGACAGCCCGCTGGGCGACGGCACGCATTCCTCCGGGCATCTGGTGGACGCGGCCAAGCGCGGCTTCTTCAAACGTGGTGCGCGGTGAAGCGGGCGGCAGTTCAGTTTCGGACATGACAGGCACTCCCGAAGAGGGATTTCAGGAAAGGATCAGGCTCAGATCGTGATGTCGCCGCTATCCAGCAGCGCGCGCAGCATCACCGCCGCACCGCATTGCTTGGATACCGCATTGGGATCGAACACACCGTCGCGGACATACTTGCCCTTGGTGTAATGGTTGGAGAAGCTCCACAGGTAGGGCGAGTTGATGTTCTTCGAATAATAGCCGTAGCCGTTGTAGCTTTCGAAACGGTACAGCGCACGTGGCACTTCCCAATCGGTCTTGCCGACGTAGCCTTTCATCTCGAGCGCGTCATAGGCGCTGGAGAGCCAGTCGCTTGGCGGGTTCCACTTCAGCGGCCGGTCCTTGGGGATCTGCACCGTGCGCGCCGTGAGCGGGTCGCCGTTGTGGAGATGGCCGCTGAAGCTGAAACCGGCTTCCATGGCGTGGACGATGCCAACGAACCACCATGGAACCTTGGTCTTGGCGGCCACTTCCTCATAGCGCGGGCGGCCAGTGCGGAGCCGTTTGAGGTACCACGCCACTTCGCCCTTGCGTGCGGACGCCACCTTGGCGGAGGCGAACAGCGCTTCGTAGTTGGCCTTGAGCTGATCGTAGGTGAAGGCCGCTTCCTCGGTGGATTCGGCGAGGGGCTGACGCAGCGCGTAAGCAGATATCTGGCCGAGCGCGTCTTGCAGATCGACGATCTGCTCAAGCAAGGGTGTGGTGTCTGATGGTGCAATGCCCAGCGCTGCAAGTGCGGCACGGGCATCTGCCTCGTCATCGGGCATCTCGGCCACGGCTTCCTCGGCCGAGCGGAACGACCAGTCGGCTTCGCTGTCGTACCGCGGCTTGTCGGATTTTACCGAGAGATGCACATGGTGGTCGTGCGGGTTCTTGCCGGTGTAAGTCCGCCATGTCCACGCCGGTACGCTGCCGATCGCCGAGGCGTTGCAGATGCGCTTGTTCCAGATGATGTACTTGATGCGGGCATCGGCGCTGGCGCGCAGGGCTGCCGAGAGCTGGTTGCCGTCGCAGCCGTGTGCGGGATCGTGGGTGATGTCCATGGCGGTGACCACGCCGGTCGCCCCGTCCACCACCCAGGGGTTGTGGTCCGAGGCGCGCGACTGGTGCGCCGCATCGCCGATCGTGCCGTCCCAGCCCTTGGCCCGGTTCGGATAGGCTGCATTCACCTGCGCCAGCAGACGCTTGAGCGACTTGGCCACACGCCACGGGCGTACCGCTTCCTCTCCGGCATCCGCGAACGCGGCGGCTTCGGCGGAGCCTGCATCGCTTTCATCGTTGTGTCCGTCGAGCGGGTCGAGCGAGGTCTGCCACTCCTGCTCTTCGGCGTCACGGCGGGTGGTGGGTGCTTGCGCTGCTTCCTCGGTCATGCTGGCTCTCCTCTCGATGGTCTGAATTGCGGGGTCGTCGGCTGTCCTTGATCACCTAGCGGCAGGTCGGATCGCGCCTTTCGCTGCGCAGCGGCGGATCGAACCAGAACTCGAGCTTGAAGTTGACTGGCGCGGTCGTGGCAGGGGCGATCTTCTGGCAAGTGATCGCACCGGCCGCATGGATGTCGGCGAGCTGCCCGAGCCTGTCTCGCAGCATGGCGGCGACTTCGCGGTCCTCCGGGCGCTGGTAGCGCACTTCGGAAAGCCCGCTGAAACCGGTGATCAACTGCGCGGCGGGCGTTTCGAACCCGGCTTCGGCAAGCGAGCGGCGGATCGCATCGACCTGCGCCTTGGGCAGGCTGTGGTACTGCACATAGACCTGCGGAATCACGCGCACGGGTGCCCAGAAGAAGCGGCTGCCCGCAAGCGTGACGATGCGCGGGACGGCTTGCAGCACGATCTGGCCGCCGGTCGGTATGGTCGCCTTTGCGTCAGGCGGATTGTACTTGTTCTTGCCCGCGGGCATTTCGGTGAACAGCGCGCTTGCGCCGCGCATTCGCAAGCGTGAGCCCTCGGCAAGGCCGCCAAGCCCGGGGATCGGGCTGCCCTTGAGGTCGCTGACGAGCATGCCCTTGTCGGTTCCGAGCAGGACGGCCCCGTTCACGATGGCAAGCTTGCCCAGCAGATCATCTTCCGGCTTCGGTGCGTCTGCGGTGGCTGTGGCGATCTGCTTCAGTTCGGCTTCGCTGTTGCCGAGCAAGACCTTGTTAAGATATTCAGCAGTCTGAGTGGTTTCCGCTGCGCGGTGCTCGTCGAATGCTGCCTTTGCCGACTGCCTCGCAGCGCGCGCGATTTCTGCTTTTGCCTCTTCCAGACGGTCGTTGGCCGTGTCGTACATGAACCAGAGGCCAACCAGCGCGGCGGCCTGGACGACGACTACAACTGAGACGATTGTCAGGATATTGCGGCGCTTCTGCCAGAATGTCCGCTCGCTTTCCTTGATATAGGCATCCAGCGTCTCGTCCTCGCCCATGAACCTGAGCGCATCGTGCGCAGCCTGTGGGGTCGACAGCAGCAGGGCCGGTTCTCGTCCGGATTGCCACCAGCCAATGGCGAACTGCACCAGCCGATCGCGCTCGGTGTTGTAGGCCGCAGCATCCTTCAGCCACCTGGCCAGATCGGGCCAGTTCTCCTGATCGGCCACATGAACGTCGGCTACTTCGAAACGGTCGTCGTCGGGCGTCTCGCCCGCCCGGCGTACGATCGAACCGGTTGCCACGAGCTTGGCGAGCAGCGCATCGAATGCGGCCTTGTCTTCGGCTTGCTCGCCCACGCCGGCGCTTCGGCGCAGGGCTTCCCGGTCCTGCGCGCGTCTGCGTTCGACGGTGCTGTCTTTAAGAACCAGAAGGTTTTCCATCACCTTGCGGGCGATCGGCTTCATCTCCGGCGGGTCGAGCGCTTCGTAGACCTGGCGGATCGACTGCGCCGCGGCGGCGGCGCGGAGGCCGCTGTAATCCGCCACGACCAGAAGCTTGGGATAGACGGCGCCCTTGAGGCCCGAAATGGCCGACGCCCAGTAGTCGATGATCCCCTGCGCCTCGTCGCGCTCGCCCGGGCTTTCGAGGTCTGTGCCGCAGGCGGCGACAGCTTCGCGAAAAGCACCCGCGCGGGCCGCGCGCACCGCGTCGTCGGGCAGTGACCGCCACTGCTGCATGAGCGCGAGGTGCTCGTCGCGGATCATGCCGATCGTCACCGGCCCGGAGCGGGGTTCACGCGACGCAAGAAGCGGCGGCGCAGGCATATCCTGTGTCATGACAGCAAGGCCTTCAGTGGGTCGTTCAATTGGCGCAGCAAGCCGCAGTCCTCGAGCAGGGCGGTATCGGCGCGCTGGAAGCGGACGCGGGCAAAGCTCGTGAACATGCTGAACGCGAGGCGGAAACTCTCGTCGCGCACTTGGGCGGGATCGATCTGGGCCGCCACATCGATGCCCGATTGCGAAAGGACGCTTGTCACATCCGGTTCAACGGGAAACCGCGCGATATCACCGATTAGCGACTGGATGTTTTGCCAGTGAAACTCGATCTCGATCTCGCGGCCGGAGCCCGCCAGCAGTTCCTCGACATTGAAGATCGTGGCGTCGATCTGCTGCCAGTAGCGGTGCACCGACTGGCGCATGACGAGGCGGTTGGCGACGTCCTGAAACCCGCTTTGGATGTTCGCGATCAGGACCGGGTCTTCCTTCAGATCCTTGTTCACCGGGATTGTCGCCGGCTGCGGAAGCCGGGCGATGGCGGACGCAAACGCGCCGAATGGGATCTGTTCGGAGGTGGTCACCAGCAGGCTGTCGAACTGCGCCATCTGCTGGCGCAGCAGGCTGCGCAGAACGCTCGCGGCAGTCTCTGCGCTTTTTGGGTTCTCGCGGTCGAGCCTCCCGATCAGGCTGATGATCTTCTCGATCTGATCGATCAGGACATTCCGCGCCTGCGCCGCCGCCGGACTGATGCCCGCAAAGCTCATCCTCGCCCGGATCGCATCGCCTGCCGTGCGCAGGTTTTCGAGCTGCAGCAGGATGCTCATCGCGCGGATTGCGGGAGGCGTTGTCCCAGCAGCCACACGCTGGAGTTCGGCAAGCGCCGTCATCTGCAACTGATGCAGCGCGTCGTGCGCGCCCTTGAATCCGTCGAGTTCCTGCAGGCGCTGGATGATATCGCGCGCCACCTGCTTGTCTGCTGCGTCGAGCGTGAGCGCCGTCCCGAACTTCTCGAAGTTGCGCTCGATCGACTGGACTCGCCGCTGCATCCGATCGGCTTCATAAGCCGGCCGCACGGTTTCGAATGTCGCTTGGGGCACCAGTGGCAGCAGATCCGGCACATGCTGCCCTGTCCATGTGCGCAGTTCGCTGTTGCCCGGCAGCTTGACGAACAGCGCCTCAAGCGTCTGGCGCTGCATTCCTTCGCTCGTGATCGTCTCGCGGACTTTGTAGATGACAGTCCGCATCGGCAGATCGTAGGCGCCGATTTCCTCGAAGAGGTTGAGCCGGATCGCCTCGAAAATCGTGTTCAGCTCAAGATATCCGCCGAGAATGCCGAACGCGCGCGCGAGAATGGCATCAAGGCCATTGTTGCCGCCATCATCCCATGCGGCGATGGCTGGATCGGGCGGCGCACTGGCCATCGCGCTACATCGCCCCGAAGTCGAATGCAGCATCGATCAGCGCGCGGCGGATACGGCTGATCGGAATGCCCTGGTTGAACCGGGGGTTGGTGCCCGGGTCCGCCGCGTGATGCAGGCCGACGAGACGGAGCGCAAAGTCGAGGACCGGCGAGCCGGAGCTGCCGGGCTCGGTGGTGACGTCGTAGCGATAGCGCAGCCCTGAGCCCGGGATGTCGACCACCTGACCCACCGCGAGCTGGGCTTCTTCGCCATCGGGGTGCTGGGCGATATAGACAAAGTCGTGCATGCCGATGATCGGCGGGGTGAATGGCAACTCCAGCGCGACGCGGTCCGGCTCGACCGGCTGGTCAAGGTGAATGATCGCGAAATCGAGCTCGTCGGGGCCGGGCACGCCGACCCCCGTCAGGTCGCTCTGTGAATAGTGTTTGCACGGTCCGAGCCAGCCCGTTCCGCCACGGCCGAACCGGCGGACGGGCACGCTGTTGCGCTCGAAAAAGTCGAACTCGCAGACAATGTCGGCGCCGGCACGCTGCTCCTCGACAGCTTTTTCCACCACATGGAAGTTCGTGAGCACGGTCCTCCGCCCGATCAGGAAGCCGGTACCGGCAACCGCAGGCGTGCAGATCCGGCACAAGGCGTGCCGAACGCGGTCGATGCCTCTGAAGAAATCGCCGAGATTGACCGGCTTGGAACTGGCGTTGACCAGCCGCTGCAAGGCCGATCTGGACAGGCCCGTGGCTTCGGTTCCAGCAGCAGGAGCGATCCCTGCTCCCTTGAAGATCTGCGGCGGCGGCGCAGGCGGTGCATAGCGCGCGATCACGCCCGTCTGGTCGGTCAGCCAGGCATCGGCCAGCGCCTTCAGCTTCCGGTTGCCCGGCTTGTCGCTCCACGCGAGCCCGAGCAGATCGAGCAGGCGTCCCTCAGAGCGGGCATACTCCACGATGCGGCGGACGATGAGCCGGCCCGGACCATCGGTGCCGACGATGTCGTCCGCCACCCGCACGGCCCATTTGTCGGCCAGGCGGATATAGAGAAAGTCCTTGTCCGGATAGGCCGAGAGCAGCGCGTCGACGAGTTCGGGCACTTGCGCATCGGCGACCTCCACCTCGCGCGGATAAAGCTCGTCCAGCAATTGTGTCGTGTCCGCCATGCCCCGCCCCCGCGATACCCGGCTCCCTGATCAGATCTCCGCGCCCGCGATCGTGTCGTCGATGATGCTCAGCAGCTTTGTCCTGAGCTTTGGCTCGATCGACGCCAGCAGCCCGTTGTCGGCGGTGAGCGTGGTCGATGTGCTGTCGAAACGCGCGCCGGTCTCGGACAGCTTGAAGAAGAGGATCGTGGTCTCGCCGGTTTCGACATGCAGCCGGGCAATGGCATACTGGATCGTGGTATCGACCGCAGAGGCGTTGACGGCGGCGAAGTGCATCTCGCTGACATCGAAGCGGCGGGTCTGCCGGTCGAACAGGGTGATCCAGGGCGATTGCTCGTCCATCTCGTCGAGCGATTTCAGCGCCTGCAGAATGACCGGTCCGACCGCAGCCCCGCCGAATGCGAGGGTCAGCAGGGGCAGGATCGCCTTGTGCACCGAGACGTTCTTCTTCTTGATCTCCGAGTGCACGATATTCATGCCCGAGATGCGGAAGCCGATCCCGGTCAGCGCCTGCGTATACTGCGCCAGCCAATCGTCCTCATCACCATCCCCGGGCGTAACGGCCTTGGTCGCCACCCGGCTCGCAAAAAGCAGCGCGAGCGAGATCGAGGAGCGCAGGACCACGTCCGGGGTGTTCTTGAAGTCGATCAGGGCAGTGCCTGACACGACGAGGTCCGGCAGCTTGGTGAGATCGAGCTGGCTGCTCTGGAGCTCGACCCCCTCGAGCGTGGCATCGATGCCGACATCGGTCATCTCGATGGATTCAAGCGGATTGATGGCCATTGTGACTGCTCCTCTCCACACAGGTCCCCGTACGGCAGCCGATGAGCCGCGAAGCGGAAGTTGTTCTTGCGCGCACAGCACCATGATCGGCCGCGCCGGGCTGTGCTGCAAAGATGGTCGCCAATTGCGAGAAGTTGCTGGTCGCACCGCTGTCCCGAGCAAGCCCAAAGGCCGAAGGTGACATGCAGTTGCGCGAGCGCCGGGCCATTAAGCGTGGCCTTGAGGGCGTTTCGAATCTCAAAATGCATTGATTCTGACGCCGCAGACAAATCATGCCTCAAGCATAACTCGTGTCAAGGACTCAAAATTGCGAGATGCCATCGTAAACAAGGCAGTAAGGAGCGGACAGGATCTTGCCGGAAGCCGTGTCAGCCGGGCAGGTTCTCCGCTGCGATAGCTTGCGCCAGCTCCGCGACCAGGGTTCTGACCAGTTCCGCCGCAGTCATGCTGCGCAGCAGAGGCGCGCCTTGTCCGGCCCAGTGGGCGCCATAGCCCTGTTCGCCGCGTGCCTTGGCGGCGACATGGAGTGCTTTGCCGAGATCGTAGGCGATCGGATAGGCGGGGACCATTGCCTCTTCGCAGCTGCCGTTCTTCGCCGCGAAGCGGTTGGGCAGGATTCGCGCCGGGCGACCGGAGACCATGCGTGTCATCACGGTGCCTGCTCCGCCGCCTTGGACCAGCGCGGCGCGATACCCTGCGTCGGCCAGGCTTTCGTCGCAGGCGATAAACGCCGTGCCCAATTGTGCGGCCGAGGCCCCCAGCGCGAGCGCGGCGGCAATCCCGCGCCCGTCCATGATGCCACCCGCCGCGATCACCGGGATATCGAGCGCGGCGGATACAAGGCGGACAAGTGCGAACGTGCCGAGCATTTCATCTGGTACATCGGGATCGAAACTGCCGCGATGACCACCCGCTTCCCACCCCTGCGCGACAACTGCATCGATACCCGCGGCTGCAATCGCGCGGGCTTCAGCAAGGTTGGTTGCGCTTGCCAGCAGTACGATACCGGCCTCCTTGAGCGCCGCAACGGTCGCGGCCGGGGGCAGGCCGAAATGAAAGCTCACCACCGCCGGGCGCTCTTCCAGAAGAACGCACAGCATTGCATCATCCCCTTGAAAGCTGCGGTAGATTTCGCGCAGCTCTGCCGGGGGGCGCGCGCCATATTCAGGGAACAGCGGCGCAAATCGCCTGATCCACGCCGCTTCCTTCGCCGGATCGGCCTGTGCGGGGGCATGGCAGAACAGATTGACGTTGAATGGCCGCTCCGTCCGTGCCCGCACTGACCGGATCATCCCCCGTGCAGCCTCTGCGTTGCCAGCGCCAGCCGCGATAGAGCCGAGTGCGCCTGCATCGGATACGGCAGCGGCCATGTCGGGCGACGAGACGCCTGCCATCGGGGCCTGGATCAGCGGCACGCTGATGCCGAGCAGCGGAAGAAGGCGGTTCGCGGGCATTGCCGCATACTCGTAGGCGCCGCCGGGCCAGACAGCAATGACCGGCAGACAGCCCCTTTCACCGCGCCGCCGGACATGGCACATCGCTTGGCGGGAGAGCGTAAACAATGACATGGCAAGCCGAGATCGATGAACTGCGCCGCCGCGAGGCGCTCGCCGAAAAGATGGGCGGGCCGGACAAAGTCGCGCGTCAGCATGCGCGCGGCAAGCTCGATGCGCGGGCGCGGATCGCAGGGCTCGTCGATGCAGGATCGTTTCGCGAGATCGGCAAGATCGCGGGCAAGGGGCACTATGACGCCGCGGGTGATCTCGCGGACCTCAGCGCCTCGAACCTGATTTTCGGCCGCGCCGATATCGAGGGCCGACCGGTCGTGGCCTCCGCCGACGACTTCACCGTGCGGGGCGGTGCCGCCGATGCGGCGATCCACCGCAAGTTCGTCCAGTGCGAGAAGATGGCGCACACTCTGGGCATCCCCATGATCCGCATGATCGACGGCACCGGCGGCGGCGGCTCGGTGCGTACGCTGGAGGACATCGGCGCGACGTATGTGCCGGCCGTTCCCGGCTGGTCGGACGTGATCCGCAATCTCGATACCGTGCCGGTCGTCGCGCTGGCGCTCGGGCCGACGGCGGGGCTGGGCGCTGCACGGGTGGTGGCGAGCCATTATTCCGTGATGGTGAAGGGCCTCTCGCAACTCTTCGCCGCCGGGCCAGCCGTGGTCGAGGCACTGGGCGAGGCGAGCGACAAGGAAAGCCTCGGCGGCAGCGCGATCCACACCCGCAACGGCGTGGTGGATGACGAAGTCGCCAGCGAAGCCGAAGCCTTCCAGCGCGCGCGCCGGTTCCTCTCCTACCTGCCGTGCCGCGTCGGCCAGCCCGCGCCGCGCACCAGGCCGCGCGACCCGGTTGACCGCCGCGAGGAATTCCTGCTGTCCGCCGTCCCGCGCGATCCCAAGCAGGTCTATTCGATGCGCCGCGTGGCCGAGGCCGTGGCCGACAAGGGCAGCGTGTTCGAAATGGGCCGCCAGTGGGGGCGCGCCGCGATCACCGCGTTCGCCCGGCTGGACGGCTGGCCGGTCGCGCTGCTCGCCAGCGACCCGTCATTCCTCGGCGGATCGTGGGAAGCGCGCACCTCTGAAAAGGTCGAGCGTTTTGTCAAGCTCGCCGACCAGTTCCGCCTGCCGATCGTGCACCTTGTCGACAACCCGGGCTTCATGATCGGCCTCGCTGCCGAGACCAGCGGCACGATCCGCTACGGGGTGCAGGCGATGAACGCGATCTACCGCGCCACCGTCCCGCTCGCCTCGGTGATCGTGCGCCGCGCCTATGGCATTGCCGGCAGCGCGATGAGCAATGCGGACGATTTTCAGTACCGCTTCGCCTGGCCTTCGGGCGATTGGGGCAGCCTGCCCATCGAAGGCGGGATCGAAGTGGCCTACAAGTCCGAACTGGAACAGGCGGAGGACCCGGCAGCGCATCTCGCATTGATCCGCGACCGCCTCAACCGGGTCCGCTCGCCCTTCCGCACTGCAGAGCGCTATGCGGTGGAAGACATCATCGATCCGCGCGATACGCGCCCGCTGCTGTGCGAGTTCGCCGAGCTCGCGTGGCGCAAGCTGGGCGCGGCCTGAAGTTCAGGGCGGGCCGGGCTCACCGTGCCGACTCACCGTGATCATCCGCATCGATCCACACGACGTGGGAGTCGATCTCGAGCTTGAGGATCGCGCGCAGCGCCGCCATGCGCGCGGCGATTTCCTCGCGCCGCGCGTCGCCTGCCTGCCGCTGGGCGAGCAGCACGTCGGCCAGATCGATGGCGCCCAGTTTGCCGCCAGCAATGGTGCGCTCCGCGACGGCATTGGCCGCATCGGCGGACTGCGCCAGCGCTTGCCAGCCCGCCAGCCGCGTTTCGGCCAGCGCCTTGTCTGCGGCCGCCATGGCAGCCACGGAGCGCTGCACCCCGGCCAGGTCCTGCGCAGCCGCGCGGGCATTGGCAGCGGCTTCCTCGGCCTGATAACGCCGGTAGCCACCGCCCAGCGGCATCGTTGCGACGACGCCGAGACCCTTCTCCATCCCGCCGCGCTCGCTGAAGGCGCGCACGCCGAACGAGGGATCGGCGCGGCGTTCGGCGCGGGCGCGGTCGGCGGCAAAGCCTTCGCGGTCGGCCATCGCCTGCGCCGCGCCGATCTCGTGGCTGCGTTCGATGACCAGTTTAGCCAGCATATCGAAGCCGATAGCCGGTTCGGCCGGCGCGGTCGGGGCAGGGGGAGCCGGGGGCAGGGGAATACCGGGAAATGTTGCTGCCAACCGCGCGCGGGCCTCTGCGGCGCGGGCCAGTGCATCAGCCCGCTGGCCCTTGGCGCGGGACAGCGCGGCCCGCGCCTGATCGACATCCAGCGCCGCCGCATCGCGCAGCGCGGCCCGCCGCTCGACCGCACCGAGCGCGCGTTCAAGGTAGGCGATATTGGCGGCATCGCTGGCGGCCAATGCGCCAGCCTCGACCCAGTCGAACCACTGCTGGGATAGCGCCAGCGCGGCCTGGTGGCGGGCATCGGCCATTTCGTTCTGCGCGAACCTGATTCCCGCAGCGCCCGTCTTGCGATCAAGCGAAGCCTTGCCGGGGAGGCGGAAGGGCCGCGAGAGGGTGGCGTCGAACTCGGCGAAGTTGCCTTCCCGATCGACTGCTCGGCGCAGCGCAGTCGCCTGGATCGAGATTTCCTGCGGCCCGCGCGCCAGGGCTCCCGCTTGTGCCCGCGCCGCATCGATGCGGGCAGCAGCTGAAAGCACGCCCGGGTAGCTGTCGAGCGCTTCGCTGACGAGGGGCGCGGGCGGCAGATCCGCGCGCTGATCAAGCGCAGGGCCGGGCTGTGCGGCAGCTACGGCGGGGAGGGCCACCGCGAGCCATGCTGCAGCACGCAGCCCGCGCAACGAGTGCAGCACATCAGCCATCGGCACGTTCCTCGGGGCTTTCGCCAAAGCGTTCGAACAGGATCGGCAGCAGCACCAGGGTCAGCAGGGTCGAGCTGACCAGTCCGCCGATCACGACGATGGCGAGCGGCTGCTGGATTTCGGAGCCGGGGCCAGTGGCAAAAAGCAGCGGCACGAGCCCGAAGGCGGTGATGCTCGCGGTCATCAGTACCGGGCGCAGACGGCGCTCGGCACCAAGGCGCACCGCTTCGGCCATCGGCACCCCCTCCGCGCGCAGCTGGCGGAAGTACGAGACTAGAACGAGGCCGTTGAGCACAGCGATGCCGAGCAGAGCAATGAAGCCGACCGACGCGGGCACCGAGAGGTATTGCCCCGCCGCCCAGAGCGCGACGATCCCACCGACCATAGCGAAGGGAATGTTGACGAGGATCAGCAGCGCCGCACGCAGCGAGCGCAGCGTGGCAAGGAGCACGAAAAAGATCAGCAGCAGCGCCGCCGGAACCACCAGCGAAAGCCGCGCGGCGGCCCGCTGCTGGTTCTCGAACTGGCCGCCCCACACCACGCGGTAGCCCGCTGGCATCGGCACCTTCGCGGTCACCGATGCCTTGGCTTCCTCGACGTAGCCCACCAGATCGCGGCCCGAGACAAAGGCTTGCACGAGGGCATAGCGAGAGCCGTTTTCGTGATCGATCTTCACCGGGCCCGCGACGGGACGGACATGCGCGACATCGCTCAGCCGCACCGTCTGGCCATCGGAACCGCGCAGCAGTGTATCGGCAAAGGCGGCGGGATTGGCCTCCACCCCCCCGCGAGCGCGCATCACGATGGGAATGCGCCGGTTGCCTTCCGCCACCACGCCCGCGCGCACGCCTTCCAGCTGGCCGCGCAAGGTGTCCTCGATCATGTCGACCGAGAGCCCCGCGCGCCCGGCGGCGAGGCGGTCGATATCGATCTGGAGATAGTCGACCCGGTCGTTGGCAACGGTCATCACCTCGGTCGCGCCGCGCGTGCCCTTGAGGATCGCCTCGACCTGACCCGCCAGCTTGCCCAGCGTCGCGCCGTCAGGCCCGAAGATCTTGACCGCAAGGTCCCCGCGCGATCCGGTCAGCATTTCGGAGACGCGCATTTCGATCGGCTGGGTGAAGCTGGAACCAATGCCCGGCAGCAGCGTCATCGCGTGGCGCATGTCCTCGATGATCGCTTCCTTGCTGCCGCGCCATTCGCTCTGGGGCTTGAGCGTCACGAACGTGTCCGTCTCGTTGAGGCCCATCGGATCGAGCCCCAGTTCGTCCGCACCGACGCGCGAGATCACACGGTCGACTTCGGGCACCTTGGCCTTGAGGATGCGCTGCGCCGCCATGTCCCCGGCGACCGAATGCGGCAGGCCGATGGAGGGGCTTTTGACCAGCTGGACGATCACGCTGCCCTCGTCCATCTGCGGCATGAAGGTCTTGCCCACCGCGCCATAGGCAACGACGGCGGCGGCAAGGCCCAGGCCCGCAAGGCCATAGACCAGCTTCTGCCGCGCGAACGCCGCACCGAGCAGCGCGCTGTAGCGCGGCGCGAGCTGGCGCATCAGCCACGGCTCACCATGTGCGCCTGACTTGAGGCCGAGCGAGGCCAGCGCTGGAACCAATGTGAGCGCCAGCAACAGCGCCGCCACCAGCGCGAAGATGATCGTGAGCGCGACGGGCGCGAAGAGCTTGCCTTCAAGGCCCTCGAGCGAAACCAGCGGCAGGAACACCAGCGCGATGATCAGCAGCCCTGCGGAGACCGGCACGATCACGTCGCTGGTGGCGCGGAACACGTGGTGGAGCCGCGGCGATATGTCGTCGTGCGTCTGCGCCAGCCGTTCGACCACGTTCTCGACCACCACGACCGCCCCGTCCACCAGCATGCCGATGGCGATGGCGAGGCCGCCAAGGCTCATCAGATTGGCGGTAAGGCCCCAGCCGCGCATGAGGATGAAGCAGATGAGGGCCGCCATCGGCAGCGTCGTCGCGACAATCGCGGCAGCGCGCCAATTGCCGAGGAACACCATCAGCAGCACCACGACGAGGATCGTCGCCTCGAGGAGCGCTTCCTCGACGGTGCCCACCGCGCGGGCGATCAGGTCTGACCGGTCATAGAAGACACGGATCTTCATGCCCGGCGGCAGGCTGTGCTGCAGCTCGGCAAGCCGCGCTTTCACGCCGGTGACCACCTTGCGCGCATCTGCCCCGCGCAGTGCGATGACGAGGCCTTCGACGGTCTCGCCATGCCCGTCCGCGCTGACCGCGCCGTAGCGAGTCAGGCTGCCATTGCTGATGGTCGCGACATCACCCAGCCGAAGCACGCGTGCGCCCGGGGCATGGAGCACCAGCGCGCGCAGGTCATCGAGCGTCTTGATTGCCCCCACCGCGCGCACGATCAGCGCGTTCTCGCCATTGGCCAGCCGCCCCGCGCCATCGTTGCGGTTGCCGCTTTCGACCGCGGCCTTCACATCCGCCATCGTCAGCCCCGCCGC
This sequence comes from Novosphingobium sp. AAP93, assembly GCF_001296055.1. Taxonomy (NCBI): domain Bacteria; kingdom Pseudomonadati; phylum Pseudomonadota; class Alphaproteobacteria; order Sphingomonadales; family Sphingomonadaceae; genus Novosphingobium; species Novosphingobium sp. AAP93. Next base: position 71,741 of record NZ_LJHZ01000092.1, on the reverse strand, counting down.
GCCCAGCGCGAGCGGATCGGGCCGCACCTCGAAGGTGCGCACATAACCGCCCAGCGCATTGACGTCCGCGACGCCGGGCACGGTGCGCAGGGCCGGACGGATCGTCCAGTCGAGCACGGTCCGGCGCTCCTCCAGGCTCTGCGGCCCGTCGATGGTGAACATGAAGAGTTCGGAGAGCGGCGTTGAAATCGGCGCGAGGCCCCCGTTCACGCCTGCGGGCAGATCGCCCATCACCCCGGCAAGTCGCTCGCTCACCTGCTGGCGTGCCCAGTAGATGTCGGTGCCGTCGGTGAAGTCGATGGTGATGTCGGCGATGGCATACTTGGCCGTCGCGCGCAGGACGGCCTGCTTGGGCAGGCCCAGCATTTCCTGCTCGATGGGCGCAAGGATGCGCGTCTCGACCTCGTCGGGAGTCATCCCCGGCGCCTTGAGGATGATCTTCACCTGCGTCGGCGCGATATCCGGATAGGCGTCGATGGGCAGGTTGGCGAACGTCCAGCCGCCGATGCCCGCCACGACGAGCGCGGCAGCCAGCACGACGAGGCGGAAGGACAGCGCCTTGGCGAGAAGTTCGCGGAGCATGGCGGCGAGGCGATCAGTTGGCGCCGGCGAGCGTCGAGAGTTCGCTCACCCCGCTCGCCGCGACGCGTTCACCTGCGGCAAGGCCTTTCGCGATGACTGCGCTGTCGCCGGATACGCCGGCCACGGTTACCGGGCGCGCACGGACCCCGCCGCGCACCGCAACGAACACGACCTTGCCGCCGTTCACTTCGCCAAGTGCTGCGAGCGGAATCCGCACGGCGCCTGCGGGCGCGGGGCCTTCGATGCCGATCGAGGTCGCGCTGCCTGCCGCCGCGCTGCCTGCCGGTATGGTCGCGGTGACCGTGGCCGAACGGGTCGCAGGATCAAGCGACTGGCCGACCGCCGTAACCGTGCCGGAAACGGTGCCGATGCGTACGGACATGCCGGGCTTCACGGTCGCGAGCAGTCGCTCGGGCAGCTGCGCGGTGACTTGCAGCGGGCCGCCGCCGTCGATCACGAAGGGCGCCATGGCCGGATCGACCGCTTTGCCGGTCTCGGCGCTCATCGCGCTGATGCGGCCGCTGATCGGGGCGCTCAGCGTATAGCCTGCCCCGCCCGCGCGTCCGCCGGGGACAAGGCCGATAAGGCGCCCCTGTTCGCCCACATCGATATCCGCCTGACGCGCCAGCGAAGCCGCTTCATCGGCGCGGGCAGGGGCGATGATGCCCTCGCGCGCCAGTTGGCCGAGCCGCGCAGCCTGAGCACGTGCGACGCTCTGCCTCGCCCGGGCGCGGGCGAGTTCGGCGGTCAGGCTGACCATGTCGCGGCTCGCAACTGTGGCGAGCGGCTGGCCTGCGGTCACATCCTGTCCGTTCACCACGAAAATCCGGGTGATGACGCCCGGAAATTGCGCCGCGACCGCAACGCGCGCGTTGGGCTGGGGCATGATCTGCGCGGGGAGTTCGGCCACCGGCACCGTCTGCGCCGCCGATGCGGCCGCAAGCGTCAGCCCTAGCGCATGCATCTGTTCAGCGGACAGGGAGATCATGCCGTCCTTGGCGGCACCGGGCGCGGCAGCTGTGGCGGACGCAGCGTTGCTTGCCCCCTGCGAGGTCATCCACCACCAGCCGCCGCCGGCGAACAGCACGGCGGCCACGCCGCCCAGGATCAACGCATTCTGCTTCATGCTGCCCGCCCTAGTTGGTGAAGCTGACGTCAGTCTGACGCGCTGGCCGAGGGAAACCGCAGCTGCAGTTCCCGTGCCTCGGCACTCGTTTCCAGCGTCCCGCTATGCGCCCGCATGATCCGCTCGACGATGGCGAGGCCAAGCCCCGCACCATGTTTGCTCGCGTGATCGGCGCGGCGGTGGCGCTGCGTCAATGTGGCCAGTTGGTCCGCCGAAAGCCCCGGGCCTTCATCGCGCACCGCCAGCAAGCCGCCCGTCTCGGTGCGGACGGTCACGCAGCCGCCCGCCGGGCTCGCCCGCAGCGCATTCTCGATCAGGTTGCGCAGTGCCGCGCCGATCGCCTCGCGCCGCCCGGTCACGACGACCGGCACGTCCGCCTCCAGCGCCAGCCGCAGTCCCCGGTCGAGCGCGATGGGGGCAAGCTGGGCAAGAACGTCGCCCGCCACATCGCTGAGGTCGACCGGCATCGGCGCGATCTGCGCGGCATGATCGGCGTCGATCTGCGCAAGCAGCATCAACTGGTCGATCAGCCGCCGCATCCGCGCGACATCGCCGCGCATGCGTTCGGCATCGGGATGGTTGAGCCGGTCGAGCTCGAGCGACAGGAGGGTCAAAGGCGTGCGCAGTTCATGCGCGATATCGGCGGCAAAGGCCTCATGCAGCGCCGCGGCGCCATCGACGCGCCCCAGCACGCGGTTGATCGCATCGGCAAACGGGCGGGCTTCGACGGGAAAGTCGGTCGTGTCCACGCGGACACCGCGCGTCTCACCGGCCCGCGCATCGATCTGCGCCGCTGCGTCGAGCAGCGGGCGCACCCCGCTCTTGATCGCCCAGCGCCCCGCCAGCGCCATCGGCAGGATGAGCACGGCCATCGGCAGCAGCACATGCTCGCTGAGTTCGTGGATCGCGCGGACGAAGGCATCGTGATCGCCCAGATTGCTGAACGATATACGGTATTCGATGCCGATCACGATCAGCAGCAGCAGCGCGCCGAGCCCGCCCACCCATGCAAGGCTCGCGGTCAGGCGGCGGATGATCGACGGCGGCCTGGTCATGCCCCGCGCACCCTTGCTATGTAGCCTACCCCGCGGATTGTGTGCAGTTCAAGCGCGGCGCCCGCCTCCTCCAGCTTGCGGCGCAGGCGCGAGATATTTGCCTCGACCGCATTGGGCGTCACCGCTTCGTCGAAGGTGTAGAGGCTGCTCTCGATCACCGCGCGGCGCACGACTTGTCCGGCGCGGCGCAGCAGGAGTTCGATCAGCGCGGCCTCGCGGCGCGTGAGGTCCAAAGGATGGGCATCGACCGTCACCTGCTGGCTCGCCGGATCGAACGCCACGTTGCCGAGGCTGAGCACCGCGTCTTGCCGCCCGCCGGGCCGACGCAGCAGAGCCCGCAGCCGGGCGGCAAGCTCGCTCATCGCGAAAGGCTTGGGGAGATAGTCGTCGGCACCCGCATCCAGCCCCTTGATGCGGTCCTCCAGCGCGTCGCGCGCGGTCAGCACAAGGATCGGTGGGCGCGGCCCATGCTGCGCGCGCATCCAGTCGACCCCGTCGCCATCGGGCAGGCCCAGATCGAGCACGATCCCGTCGAACGAGGTGGCGGCCAGCGCATCCTCCGCCGACGCCAGCGTATGCACCGCATCGCAGACATGGCCTTGCGCGGCGAGGCCATCGGCGATCAGCCCGGCCAGCCGCTCATTGTCCTCGATGATCAGAACCCGCGCCATTCGACCCCGCTATGGCCAACGGGAAGGCAATAGCAAGCAAGCCTGACGGGAGGCTGACGGGGATCACGGCTCGGTCGGCTGCGTTGTCCACCCCAGCGCCGGGATCGTGATCGAGCGGCGGCCGGAAAGGTCGGTGCGCGCGACGATGATGTCGCGCTCTTCCATGTAGCTCAGCACGCGCCTCGCCCGGCCGAGCGAACTCGTCCCATAGACCAGCGCGAGGTCCTGGTCGCTGGGGCAGGGCTGGCTCTCGCTCGCCGCCCGTGCGATGAGCAGGAACGCACCGAGCATGTCGTCCGGCACGCGGCGGCCCGCTTCGAGTGCGGGTGCCCATTCGTCCTCAAGCCCGTCGAAGATGCCCGCGCGCGCCGCCGCGAACCGGCGGGTGAAGCCTGCCAGATCGAGCGGTGCCTGCCGCAGCCCGTGCATGCGGCAGCGGACCTGAAAGTCCTGGAACAGCACCGCCGTCGTCTTGCCCGTCGCTTCCTCGTCACCGACAATGGCGCGCAGGGCGGCAACCATCACCGGTTCGGGATCGACTGGTTCGGGCAGCTCTTCCGCAACCGGTTCGATGGGCAGGCGGGCCAGCTCCTCCAGCACGAGTGTCGCCGGCTGCGGGCGCGGCGTGGGCACTGGAGCGGGGAGAGGCGCGGCATCCTCCAGCCCGGCGAGCAGGAATTCGCGCATGTCTCCGGCGGGCGCATTGGGAAGCGGCACGAGCACCGGGCTGCTGCTGCGCGCCGAGGTCTCGACCGGGCCGATCTTCAGCATCACAGGCCGCCGCGCGATGGCGGGGCCGAGACCGAGGAAGGTCCCGCGCGCCAGATCGCGGATGGATTCGGCCTGCCGCCGCTCCATGCCGAGCAGATCCGCCGCGCGCGCCATGTCGATGTCGAGGAAGGTGCGGCCCATCAGGAAGTTGCTCGCCTCGGCCGCCACGTTCTTCGAGAGCTTGGCAAGGCGCTGCGTCGCGATGATCCCGGCGAGCCCGCGCTTGCGCCCGCGCGACATCAGGTTGGTCATTGCGCCCAGCGAGGCGCGGCGGACTTCCTCGCTGACTTCCGCGCCCGCCGCAGGAGCAAAGATCTGCGCCTCGTCGACCACCACCAGCGCCGGGAACCAGTGCTCGCGCGGAGCATCGAACAGTCCCATCAGGAAAGCGGCCGCGCAGCGCATCTGGCCTTCCATCTCCAGCCCTTCGAGGCTGAGGACGACCGAAGTCCGATGCTCGCGGCAGCGGCGGGCAAAGTGCGTGATCTCGCTGACCGAGTAGTCGACCGCCTCGATCGAAACGTGGCCATAAGGCCCCGATAGGGTCACGAAATCGCCCTCGGGATCGATGATCACCTGCTGGACTTGCCCGGCGCTTTTCTCGAGCAACCGCCGCAGCAGATGCGATTTGCCCGAGCCGGAATTGCCCTGGACGAGCAGCCGCGTCGCTAGCAGCTCCTCCAGATCGACCAGCGCCGTACCCCCGGCACCATCGAATCCCATGTCAACTTTGAGCGTCATCACTTGGCGCATGGCCGGTTTGCGCTGCTCTGGGCAAGACCCGCACACAGCCTTATGCGGTGAAAACCCGGCGCTGCCATATTGAACAGCTCCTGCTGTTGCAGCCAAGCGCGTAGACCGGGGCAAAACAGGGAGAGTCGCCGCGTGAACAAGTCGGTCAGTCTGGGTCAGGCCCTGCGTCGCGCGGTCCATCTGCGCGGTGAAGGCGTGGCCGTGATAGACGGCGACAAATCCTTCACATGGAACGCTTTTGCTGATCGTGTCGCGCGTCTGGCAGAGGCTTTCAAGGCGCTCGGACTGAGCACGAACGGGCGCGTTGTGCTGCTTTCGCTCAACAGCCACCGTTCGCTCGAATGCTTTTTCGCGGCGATGCACGCGGGCGGCGCGATCACGCCGCTGAACCACCGTCTCTCGCAGATCGAACTGCGCGATCAGGTGGCGGACTGCGCGCCGGACGTGATCGTGCTGAGCGATGACTTCTGCGCGATGCGCGGCGAACTGCTGGCAGCGGCGGGCGACAAGGCGGCGCTGGTCCATGCGGGCGACAGCGCCGCGCCGGATGGGATGCACGCCTACGAAGCGCTGATCGAAGAAGCGTACCCGCTCCCCGATCAGGGGCGCTGCGGCGATGATCTGGCCGTCCTGATGTATACCAGCGGCACGACGAGCGCAGCCAAGGGCGTGATGATCAGCCACGCCAACTTCGTCGCCAATACCGCGAACACCTATGGTGAACTCGGCTTCGGGCCCGATATTGTCCACCTTCACCACGGACCGCTGTTCCATGTGGCTGCCGCCGCGCGGGTGTTTTCGGTGACGCATGCTGCGGGCACCCACGTTCTCCTGCCGAGGTTTGTCGCCAGCGAGGTCATCGCGGCCATTGAATGGACCGGCGTCACCCACGCGACCTTCGTGCCGACAATGCTGCGCGCGATGCTCGATGATCCGGCGCTGATCGAAGCGGACCTCTCCTCGCTGCGCGTCCTCTCCTACGGCTCGGCGCCGATGCCGGAACCGTTGCTGCGGGAAATCATGGCCGCGCTGCCCCATGTCGGCTTCCTGCAATCCTACGGTATGACCGAGCTCTCGCCGGTGGTGACGATCCTCAATTGCGACGATCACCTGCCCGAAAACTGGCCCAGCGGCCGCCTGCGTTCAGCAGGGCGGTGCGTGCTCTTTGCCGAAATCGGCGTGGTGGATGCGCAGGACCGCCTGCTTCCTCCGGGCGAGCCGGGCGAGATCGTCGCGCGCGGGCCGAATGTGATGCTGGGATACTGGAACCGGCCCGACCTCACCGCCGAGGCGCTTCGCGGCGGCTGGATGCACACGGGCGATATCGGCTACATCGACGCGGATGGCTACCTCTTCGTCATCGACCGGCTGAAGGACATGATCATCTCGGGCGGGGAGAACGTCTATTCGCTCGAAGTGGAGAACGCGCTCGCGGCCCATCCCGCTGTCTCCCAGTGCGCGGTCTTCGGGCGGCCGCACGAGCATTGGGGCGAGGCGGTCCATGCTGTCGTGACGCTCAAGCCCGGCATGAAAGCCGGCGAGCGCGAACTCATCGACCACTGCCGCGCGCTGCTGGCGCACTACAAATGCCCGCGCACGCTGGAGATCCGCGACCAGCCGATGCCGCTGAGCGGTGCCAACAAGATCTCCAAGGCCGCGCTCAAGGAGGAATTGCGCACGCGCGGCGGTTGACGATGCGATTGCCTCAAAATTGCGAGTTGCCCCGCCGCCTGCCCGGCGTCAGCCTCTCTCCCAAGGGATGGGAAGAGGCGCGCCAGAACAATGATCGACCCTTACGTCTACGTCGTGATCGTCAGCGCGCTGGCGCTCCTGGCTTATTACTTCACCCTGCTGATGGCCGGCCTCGCGCGCGGGCGGTTCAAGATCCCGGTGCCCTCGCACAGCGGCCCTGAGGAATACGAGCGCTATGTCCGCGCGCACCAGAACACGCTGGAGCATCTGGTGCTGTTCCTGCCCGGCCTATGGCTGTTTGCCTATGTGGTGAGCCCCTACTGGGCCGCCGGCATCGGCGTGATCTGGCCCCCGATGCGCGTCCTTTATGCGCGCGGCTATCACAAGGCGGCGGAAAAGCGGCTGATCCCGCTCTATATCTCGATGCCGCCTATCTACACTTTCGTGCTCGGCTCGCTGATCGGCGGGATCGTGCGCGTGGTTCAGGGAGCCTGACGCAATGGTGGTTGACTATGATCTGGTGATCCGCGGCGGCACCATCGCCGATGGCAGCGGCGGCGATCTGATCGACGGCGATCTTGCCATCGCGGGCGGACGCATTACCGCGATCGGTGCCATCAGCGGTCGCGGCAAGGAGGAAATCGACGCCAAGGGCCGGGTCGTCACGCCCGGCTTCATCGACGTCCACACCCACTACGACGGCCAATGCATCTGGGCGGAGGAGCTTTCGCCCTCGTCCGCGCATGGCGTGACGGCGGCGGTCATGGGCAATTGCGGCGTCGGCTTCGCGCCCTGCCGCAAGGCCGATCATGAGATGCTGATCAACGTGATGGAAGGCGTCGAGGACATTCCGGGCGTGGTGATGACCGAGGGCCTGTCATGGGATTGGGAGACTTTCCCCGAGTATCTCGACACCGTTGCCGCCGGAAAGCGCGACATCGATATCGCCGCCTACCTCCCGCACTCGCCCTTGCGGGTCTACGCAATGGGTGAACGCGGCGCGGCCCGCGAACCGGCGACCGAGGCGGACCTTGCCCTGATGCGCCACCTGACGGCAGAGGCCATGCGTGCCGGGGCCATCGGCTTTGCCACCTCGCGCCTCTCGATCCACAAGACCGCCGATGGCGGCGCGATCCCCACCTTCGATGCCGATATTGCCGAACTTGAGGCGATCACGCGCGGCATGGGCGATGTCGGCGCGGGGACGTTTCAGGTCGTGCTCGATGCCTTCGTCGGCTGGGACAAGGAATACCGCGTGATCGAGCGGGTGATCGAGGCCAGCGGGCGGCCCGCGACCTTCACGCTCGCTTCGGGCAACGATGCCCCGCCGCGCTGGCGCCGCGTGCTCGAAAAGCTGGAGGCCACCAATGCAGCAGGCGGCATGGCCCACGCGCAGGTCATGCCGCGCCCCATCGGCCTGATTGCCGGGCTCGAACTCACCGTGCACCCGTTCGTGCTGTGCCCCAGCTGGAGCAAGATCGCGCACCTCTCGATCCCCGAGCAAGTCGCCGCCATGCGCGATCCCGACTTGCGCGATGCGTTGCTCACCGAGGACTTTGCGCCCGGTCATCCCTTCAACGCGCTAGCTCGTAACTGGCGCTGGCTGTTCCCGCTCGACAATCCGCCCGACTACGCCCCGCCAGCGCATATGAGCATGGCGGGTCAGGCAGCGGCGCGTGGCTGCACCCCGCAGGAAGTGGCCTACGACCGCATTCTGGAGACCAACGGGTACGGCCTGTTCCTCGCCGCGCTCGGCAACTACGAAAACGCGACGCTCGACAGCGCCCATGAGATGCTGAAGCACCCCTATTGCGTCCCCGGCCTCGGCGATGGCGGTGCGCATTACGGCGCAATCTGCGATGCGAGCTATTCGACCTACCTGCTTACCCAGTTCGTGAAGGGTGACGGACCGCTCAAGCTCGAGCTGGCCGAAGCCGTCCACATGCTCAGCCGCAAAGCCGCCCGGGCCGTCGGCCTCGATGATCGCGGATTGCTGAAGGTGGGCGAACGGGCCGATCTCAACGTGATCGACCTCGATGGCCTCTCGCTGCACCTCCCCGAGGTGGTGCGCGATTTGCCTGCTGGCGGTCGCCGCCTCCACCAGCGCGCAACCGGCTATGAAGCGACCATCGTCGCGGGCGAAGTGATCCGCCGGTTCGATCGGTCGACCGGTGCGCGGCCGGGCAAGCTGATCCGGGGCGCGGGATACCGCCTCAACTAGAAGATCGAGGTCCCCATCCCGCCGTCGACCACCAGCGACTGCCCGGTGACGAAACTCGCCTGCGCACTGCAGAGCAAGGCGACCATCGCGCCAAGGTCCTCCGCATCGCCGAAGCGCCCGGCGGGGATGCGTACGGCTTTCACGAAAGCGGCGACTTCCTCGTCATATGTGCGGCCGTTCTTCGCCGCGCGCGGCCCCATCATCTCCTCGATGCCCGGGGTGTGGTGCATCCCGGGGAGCACGGAATTCACCGTCACGTTGTAGCGCGCGAGTTCCTTCGATATCGCGTGGCAGTAATTCGCCAGCGCGGCGCGGGGCGGGCCGGAGAGCACGCGCATCGCCGCCGGATACTTTGCGGCGCCGGTGCTGATGTTGACGATGCGGCCCCAACGGCGCTCCACCATCGGGCCGGAGACGGCCTTGATGTAGTCGATCGGGCTCAGCAGTGCGGTGGCTACCGACTTCTCGAACTCCTCGCGCGAGACGTCGCGGAAATCATCGGTGAACGGCGGCGGAGCGCACGTCGCGACGAAGATGTCGGGATCAGGGCATGCGGCCAGGATTGCAGCACGGCCTTCATCGCTCGCATGATCGGCGGCAATGGGATGCACCTTGGCGCCTGTCTCGGCAGCAATCGCGGCGCAGGTTGCCTCCAGCCGCTCCACACCGCGCGCCGAGATGAACACCTCCGCGCCTTCCCGCGCCAGCGCAAGTGCCGAGCCGCGCCCCATGCCTGCGCTTCCGCCGTTGACCAGCGCTTTGCGGCCCCTGATTCCCAAGTCCATAATGCATCCTCACCAGTGATTGGCTGCGATCATCAGCCTATCTCTGTCGCGGTAAACTGGCGATAGTGGGGACGTATAGGTCAGCGCAACGTTGACAGCGCCGACGCGACAAGCGCCGCAAGGTCCCCGTCATGGGCAAAGCCCGCGCGGTCGGCAGCGGGTGTCACAAGCGGAGGCTGCGCGGCAAAGGTGGCTTGCAGGGCGGCATCGGGTGCATAGCGAACCAGATCTGGCGACGTGTCGCACTGGCGCGCAATCTCGGCGACGAGATCCCCGACCGTCACGCGAAGCGCAGGCAGCGTCACCGCCCGGGTCGGCGGCAGCTGTGCGGTATCGAGCTTGGCAGCATGCAGCAGATTGGCGGCGGCGCAGCTGACGGACTGGGCCCAAATCGTGCCTTGCTCCGCTACCGGACAGGTAAAGGCGTTCCCGGCTCGCAGCGCATGGAACAGATCGGAGAGGAAAGCGGACTTGAGCCCCGAAGGCCCCTGTGGCCGGGCCAGCAGACCCGGCAAGCGCACCGATACGCCGTCGATCATGCCGCGCTGCGAAAACAGGGCAACAGCGGCCTCCATCATCGCCTTGTGTCCGCCGTAGATCAGCTTCGGCGCCAGCGGCGTGTGATCGTCGACGAGCGGCGGCAGGGGATCGCCGAAGACGGCAATCGAACTGGCGAACACCACGCGCAGGCCGGGCGAAGCGGCAGCGGCTTCCAGCAGCAGGTCGTACATCGCATCGACATTGATTCGGCGGCTTTCCGCCGGATCGGCCTCTGCTGCACCGCCGGGGACGGTCGCGAGATGGATCAGCACGTCAAGGCCGTCGGCTGTCAGGGCGGCGCGGATCGCCGGATCGCCGAGGTCACCTTCGACCGGTTCGACGTCCGCCGGCAGTCCATCAAGCCTCCTGTCGGTCGCGACGACGCTGCGGCCGGATCCCGCGAGTTCCGCGACGAGGGCCTGTCCGACGAACCCGCCGGCACCGGTTACGCCAATTCTCATCCGCATCTGTCTCCCTTCATGCGCCACGATACGCAAGCCGCGGCGGCAGATCGCTTCCAAAGTATGGATGGTGCAGCATTTGTCCGGCGGATCGGCCGCATTGCCGGGGCAGCGGCGAAGGCCTGTCAGAAACGGGCATTTTCTAATGTCGGGAGGCGTTGCATGCCTTGCTCTGTTCGCGCGCAGCAGAGGGAATGCCAGAATGAGCGAAGTGCCGGCTTTCGAGGATATCCGTTACGACAGGCCCGCATCGCGCGTGGCTCGCATTACCCTCGCGAGGCCAGAGAAGCACAACGCGCAAGGCCTGCGCATGCTCTACGAGATCAACGAGGCGCTCGACATCGCGATGGATGACGACGAGGTGAACGTCGTCATCGTCGCGTCGGAGGGCAAGAACTTCTCCTCCGGCCACGATCTCAGCGACCGCGTGAAGATCGGCGAGCTGCGTCCGCCGGTGCTCGGCTTCGGGGGTTATCGCCAAAAGGGGCCGCAGGGCCACATGTCGCGCGAGCAGGAGGTCTACCTCGGGTTCTGCCGGCGCTGGCGCAATCTGCCCAAGCCGATCATCGTGGCGGTGCAGGGCAAGGCAATCGCCGGCGGGCTGATGCTGATCTGGCCGTTCGACCTGATCATCGCCTCTGACGATGCCGAGTTCTCCGATCCCGTCGTCGCCTTCGGCATGAACGGTCACGAGTTCTTCGTCCACGCCTTCGAAATTGGCCACCGCCGCGCCAAGCAGATGCTGTTCACCGGCGAGCCCATCGGCGCCGAAGAAGCCAGGACGCTTGGCATGGTCAGCGAAGTCGTCCCGCGCGCCGAGCTCGAAAGCCGCACGCTGGCGATTGCGGAGAAGATCGCCTCGCGCCCCGCGATCGGGCTCAAGACCGCGAAGATGAGCGTCAACCAGTCGATGGACGCGATGGGCCTGTGGAATGCGGTGCAGTCCGCCTTCAACCTCCACCAGTTCGGCCACGCCAACAACTTCGCGCTGCATGGCCAATTGGTCGATCCCGATGGCATGGACATCATCAGGCGTGAGGCGCGGGCGAGCCGGAAGGACTAGGTTTCGAACACCAGCCGTCCGCCCGCCGCCAGCGCGCCGTGCGGCATGCGGGTGGGCGGCACGGCATGGCCCTGAAGTCGCAGGGCCTTGAGCCGGTCGCCTGCACCCCGGCGTTCGATCACCAGCGCGTGATGGCCGGGGACCGCGATGGTTGCGCGGTCCACAAGCGGAACGGCGGCGACATAAGTCCCGCTCGACGGATCGACCGGGTAGAACCCGAGCGCGGCAAAGACATACCATGCGCTCATTTGCCCGGCGTCCTCGTTGCCCAGGATCCCGGCGGGACTGTCGCGGTAGAAATCGTGCGCGATCCGCGCGACCAGGCGGTGGCCGACCTCGGGGGTGTCGGTGAAGGCATAGAGCCAGGCGATGTGGTGGCTCGGCTCGTTGCCGTGCGCATACTGCCCGATCATCGCTTCCTGCCCGAGAAACTCGGCGCCCTTGGTGGCGGGGAGGCCGAAGAAGAAGCGATCGAGCATGGCCTTGAGGCCCGCCTTGCCGCCCCATGCCGCGATCAGCCCATAAACATCATGCAGCGCGGGCGTCCACGTGTATTGCCACGCATTGGCTTCGGTATAGTCGCCTGGGTTGTTGAGCGGCGATGTCGGCACCAGCGGATCGAACGGCGCGCGCCACTGGCCCTTGCTGTCACGCCCACGGGCGAGGCGGGTTTCCGGATCGATCAGCATGCGCCAGCCCCCGGCGCGGGTCGCAAAACGGCGGGCCATGGCGGGCTTGCCCAGCATCGCCGCCATCCGCGCGGTCGCCGCATCGCCGATCCCGGCCTCGAGCGAGCGCGATACGGCCTCGCCTCTGACGAGATCGAAGGGATAATAGCCGTAGCGGTCATGGAGCGACCAGACCGATAGGGAATCGTCACCGGGATAGAGCGGCCCCGCATCGCGCGTCGAGGTCGCGACCATCGCCGCCAGCGCGCGGCGGCCGTCGAACCCGCGAAAACCCTTCGCCCAGGCATCGGCGATCACCGGCAGCGCGGGCTCGCCGATCATCGTGCCGGTCTCACCGCCCCAGATCGGCCATTTCGGCAGCCTGCCCGCCGCATCGCAGTGATCGAGCAGCGTGTTGACGAAGTCGTCGACGCGTTCCGGCACCAGCAGCGTGTAGAGCGGATTGGCCGCCCGGAAGCTGTCCCACAGCGACAATGTCGAGTAGCGCAGCCCCTTTGCCGCTTGCCGCACGCTGCCGTCCGGTCCGCGCCACCGGCCATCGACATCGCTCACCACGGACGGGTGCAGGAACAGGTGATAGAGCGCGGTCGCAAAGATGTGTTGCTGCTCCTCCTGTGCCTCGATCCGCACCCGGCCCAGCAGCGTGTTCCACTCGCTGCGACTCTCCGCGGCGACCGCATCGAAATCCCAGCCGCCCCGCTCGTCCCGGTTGCGCCGGGCGCCGTCGCGGTCGGTTGTCGAAAGCCCGATGCGCGCCTGAAGCACGGCATCTGCTCCCAGATCGAAGCCCAGCAGATAGCGCGGCGCGGCATCTCCGGCGCGCGGCGGCAGCGTTTCAACCGCTGCAATCGCCTGATCAAACTGCACCGACCATGCCACGTGCCGGCTCGTCCAGTTCTGCCGCACGGCCTCACCCTCGAAGGCGTTCGCGCTGAAGCTGTTGCCGACCGATTGCACCGGCTGCCGGTCGGTCCGGAAGGTCAGGCCGTGCTGCAGGTCGACCAGCAGCCACACCCGCCCGCCGCGCGCGAAGCGGTAGCGATGGAAGGCGCTGCGCAAGGTCGAGGTCAGTTCCACCCGAACGCCATTGTCCGCCAGCGTGACGGCATAGTACCCCGGCCGCGCAACTTCGCTGGCCTTGGCATATGTGCTGGACAAGTCCTCGCGCCGCTCGATGCCCGGTTGCAGCAGCACATCGCCGAGTTCGGGTATGCCCGTGCCGCTCGCCCGGTTTTGCGAGAAGCCCAGAATGCGCGGCGCGCGATACTGGTAGCCGGAGGTGAAATCCCACCCGGAAGCTGCATTGTCCGGCCCCGGCTGGATCATGCCGAACGGGCGGCTCGGCCCCGGGAACGTGTGCCCGGTGCCGTCGGTGCCGATGAAGGGATCGACCAGGCCCGCGCGGTCCTCCTCCGCTCGGCCGAACAGGGGCGATGCACAGGCAGCGGCAGCCATGGCGAGCAAGGTCCGGCGGTCGATCATGGCTTCATGGTCCAGACAGTGGCGGAAAAGGCGGGAGCCGTTGTCAGCCCGCTGTTGCCACGGCGCGCCGAACCGTATTGGCGAACGGCATCGCGTGCTATCGGGAGTCTTGCACTGGCTGCCAAATCGGCAAAGTTGAACAGTACCAGCGCCTCGTTCCCTGCCGTGCGGCGCTCGATCAGCACCAGACTGCCTTCTTGCCTCACCACCCGCGTCGTACCTTCGCCCAAGGCCGGCCAGCGGGCGCGCAAGGCGGCGAGGGACCGATAGGTGTTCAGCAGGGAGCTGCGTGCCTTGTCCTGCTCAGCCACCGAAACGCCGTCGCCGGGCCCATTGCTGTCGGGCGTATTGTACGCATCCCGGAACTGCCGATACCATGCCGCGTTCCCCGCAGCCAACGGATCAGGCACCCAACGCATAGCCTGCCGCAGCGGAATGTCGCGCGCATCGGCACTGCCCGGATAGGCGTCGGTCTGTCTGCCGGACATGCCGATTTCCTGTCCGTAGTAGATACTTGGCACCCATCCGGTCAGCATGGTGATGGCCGCACCGAGCCGGAGGATCTCTCCCCGCCGTGCGGCGCCATCGGCAAAGCGCTGCGTATCGTGGTTCTCGATGAAAACGAGCTGGCTGCGGCCTGCGGGCACCACGACGTTCGACCAGGTGATGGCGCCGGCAAAGGCTGCAGGGTCAAGCTTTCCCGCCGCGCTCCAGATCGGGAAGGCAAACACCCGGTCCACGCCGCCTTTGGCGAAGAACGCTGCGCCATCGCCCCAATCGGCCTGCTCGGCGGTGACGGTAAGCCGGGGATTCAGCGCATGGAGCTGCGCGATGACAGGCGCCCAGAAATCGGCCAGGAGCGACTTCAGCACGCCCGCATTGTCGAGATCGTCCATCATGTGGTCGATCCGGAAACCGTCCACCCCGTCCGCAGTATCGCCATCGCCGTCGGGATCGGCCCACCGTGAGAGGTAGCGCGCGAACCAGGACTTGACCGCCGGTTCAGCCAGATTGACCGTGAAGATCTGCCGCTTCTGGCCAGGCCATGCGCTGAAGTCGTTGGTCCCGAGCAAGGTCGGCACCGGCGCGCGGTTGGTCGCATCGCGGTAGAGCAGAAACTTGCCATGAGGGCTTTCTGGATGCCCTGCAGATTCCATGCGCCACGCGTGCTTGTCGGAGACGTACTGGATTTCCTCGTCGAGAATGATCTTCATCCCCCGCCGGTGCACATCGCGCACCAGCACCGAAAAGTCAGCCATGGTACCGAATTCGGGATCGATCCCGTCAAAGTCGTCGGCGAAATAGTTGTGATAGAACTGCGAGGGGTAGAGCGGGGTAAGCATGACCGTGGTCACGCCGAGCCGCTCAAGATAGCCGAGCCGCTGACGGATGCCGTCGAGATCGCCTTGCCGGTCGCCATTGCTGTCGGCAAAACTGCGCACGAAGATGTGGTAGACCATCTCCGGCCGCGCCTGCGCCGACCCGACCGACCCAAGCAGGGCCGCCAGCGCGATCATCCACCGGATCACAGCAGCAACGGATTGAGCGGCGAGGCAGCAAGATCGCCCGGCTGCAGACCCGGCAGCCACTGCGCCAGATCGGATTGCTGCATCCGGTTCACCGGCTCGGCCACGGTCATTTCCGCATCGATGTAGATCATCGTCATGACCGAACGCGGCTCCCGGCTGCGGTTCGGTCCCGCGCGGTGGAAGGTCCATCCGCCATGGAAGCTGACATCGCCCAGCGCATAGGCCGCGCGGTCGATCGGGAAGCCCTGCGCTTCCATGTCAGCCGTGATCCGCGCCTCGCTTTCGTCCGAGATCGGCAGATCACGGCCGATCTCGCTGCGATGGCTCCCGGCATAAAACTCCAGCGGCCCCATCTCCAGCGGCACCGTCTGGAGCGGAATCCAGGCCGTGACCGCGCGGTCGGTCGCAAGTGGCCAGTAGTACTGGTCGGCATGCGCCGGCGTGATTCCGCCAGAGGGTTCCTTGTAGAGCGACTGGTCGTGATAGAGCCGCACTGCCTTCACACCCAGAAGCTGCGCCGCGACGCCCGCCAGCCGCTTGCCAAAGACGAAACGGCGCGCTTCCTCGGAGGAGCGCCACAGGTTCATCACCTGCAGGAAGGCGCGGTCGTAGGTCTCGCGCTCTTCCAGCGGCTTGACCTGCGTGTTGAGTGCCAGCGTCAGCCGGGTGATTTCGGCACCGTAGTGGGCCAGTTCCTCCGCATCGAGCAGGCCCGGCAAACGCACGAAGCCGTCGTTCCGGTAGTGGGCAATCACATCTTCGGCGATGGTGAAGGGCATATCCAGCATGGCAGCGTTTTCAGTCCGATTGCGAGCGGAGCTGTTTATACCTGTCAGATAAGCGGATATCATGCGGCGAGATTGTGGGCATTCCCGCGATAAGCTATCAATATCTTGTCATGCTGCCTGCTCTGTCCGAACCTGTCGCGCTTCCGCTCGGACGCTCGGTACGCATCGACCGGGTGGTGCAGCGCGCCGCTGATCCCCTGCCGGAACGCTTCCTCCATTTCCACGGACCCGCCGAACTCGTGTTCATGAAGCAAGGCACCGGATGTTTCATCACCGAAGCGGGCGAATGGCCCTTTGCGCCGGGTGCGGTGCTCTATGCGCCCGGCATGGCCATCCACGATTTCGCCTTCGCGCCCGGCGACCGGAACTGGACCCTGGTGCAGTTCGATCCGCGGGCCATCGACCCTGCGCTCGCCGCACTCCCACGCGCAGCCTGCGCAGCAGCGCCGGAACCGGTGGCCGCACTGCGCATCACGCTGCTGCTGGACTGGCTGGCCGCGAGCCTTGCGGACCAGGCGCCCGAACCGCAGGTGTGCTTGCTGCTCGAAACCTTGCTTCTCGCCCTCCTTGGCGCTTTCGGCCAACAGAGTGGAGACGCCCAGGCAACAGTCTCCGGGCTCGCGCATTTCCGGCCGCTGCTTCTGCACTGGGAGCGGTTTCCCGACAAGCCGCTCACGCTCGCCGAAGCCGCCTCGCGCTGCGCCCTTTCGCCCTCTTATTTCTCCCGGCTGTTTGCGAAGACTTTCGGCAGCGGCTTTGTCGCTTACCAGACTCGCCTTCGCCTCCAGCAGGCCGCGCGCATGCTGGCGACAGGCGACCTTGCGGTCTCGCAGATCGGCTATCGGACCGGCTTTGCCTCGCACGCCTATTTCTCGCAGTGTTACCGCGCGGCCTTTGGCGTCAGTCCCAGTGCGCATCGCAAGATGTTGCTGGTTGGCAAGGGGGCAAGCGGGTAGGATCGCGGCATTGACGGGGCAAGGATGAGCCAAGGATGGGCCAAGGATGGGCCAAGGATGGGGCGGTGACCGGATCGAAGACCAAGATGCGCGTCCTTGATGCGCTGCAGCCGCCGGGCCCCGATGCAACGCCTGCGCGCTGGCAGCAGCGGAAGAGCGCGCGCACCCGGCTGCGCATCATCGAAGCGGCGATCGATTGCCTCGTCGAGAACGGTTTTGCGGGCCTCACCACGCAGGCAGTGGTCGAACGCACCGGCGTTTCGCGAGGCGCGATGCACCACCATTTTCCAACCCTGATCGCGCTTGTCGGCGCGGTCGTCGAGCACGTGTTCTTTGAACGCATGCGCCTGTTTCTCGAGGACTACCTTGAGAGAATGAAGGACGCCGCAGAATCCGAGCGGCTCGAGATCGCGACCGCTGCGCACTGGCGCAGCGTGCAGACACGCGAATATGCAGCCTATCTGGAACTGGCGGTGGCAGCACGCACCGACCGCGAATTGGATCAGTTTTTCGGCCCCGTCGCGCGCCGTTTTGACGAAGTGTGGATTGCCGAGATGATCGAGGCCTTTCCGCACTGGCGCGACCAGTGGGAGCAGATGAAGCTCGCCAGCGACTTCGTGAACGTGGTCCACATGGGCCTGCTGCTCCAGCAACCGGTGTTCGGCGATGCGCGCACCCGCCGCACCCAGCGCCTTTCGGACGAAGTGCTGCGGCAGGTCTATGCCGGCAAGCTAGTGGTCTGAGGCATGTCGGAGCGGTGCTGCTCCACGCGGTAGACGCGCATGCGCGGCCTCTCGAACAGGCGCTCCTCGTCCTCGGTGATCTCGCGCCGCGTATCCGGCTCGGCGAGCGCGGCGAAGCAGGCGGCCATGGCGGCCTCGTCGGCAAACTCGATCTCCATGGCGACATCGAAATCATGGTCGACATCGGTACCGTCCAGCGGATGGAGATGCTTGCGCTCATAGCGGATCGCCCAGGGGCCGAGCACCTTCTCGCCGATCAGGCGGTGATGCGCCTCGTAATAGGTGATGAAATCGGCCTTGCTCATATCGGCGCGGCGCTTGAGCAGCGTGAGGACAGTCACGGTCATGCGGGTCTCCCCTTTCGCAAGGCAGTTCTATCCCATTCCTGCAGGCCCGGCGGCTGACGAATAGGTTAGGTGGCCGGGATCGCCTCGACCGGAACCTGCAGTCCCGCCAATGCCAGCGGCGCCGGGCGGTGCGAGGCGATCAGCAGCCCGGTGCCCGTCGCATCGAGCCACGTACCGAGCGCGGTGACAAGTGCAGCCTCGGTCGCAGCATCGAGGCCCTCGGTCGGCTCGTCGAGGAGCAGCCAGGGGCGCTCGGCCAGCAGCGCCCGGGCCAGAGCAAGCCGCTTGCGTTCGCCGCCCGAGAGAATGCCGCCGTCCTCGCCGAGCACGCTATCCAGACCCTGCGGCATGCGCATGATCCGGTCCCAGAGCTGTGCCGTGCGCAGGGCCAGCTCCATCGCGGGTGCGTCGATGCCGGGCCGGGCGAGGCGCAAGTTGTCCGCCACCGTCCCGGCGATCAGCATCGGCTCCTGCGGCGCGAGCGCGGTCTGGGCGCGGATGGCCGTCTCGGAAAGCGCCGCAAGTCCCTGGTCGCCAAGCGAAAGCCCATGTGCAGGCGCGCGCAGACCGGCGAGCGCTTCGATCACGCGTGTCTTGCCCGAACCCGACGGGCCGGTCAGCGCGATGCGGCTTGCCGGCGCGAACAGGGCCTGGCCGAGCCCGATCGGCAAGGCGGCCGCTGCTGCCGGCGTGTCCTTGCCCTGAGGCACCGGCAGCGCCAGCAGCACGCGCAGCCGTTCGGTGCCCTCGGTGACAGCTGCCTCGCGCGCGCTGGAGCGGGCGATGGCGGCAACCGCCTCGACGCTTGCGGTTGCGGCGAGCATGGCCAGTGCGGTGATCGGCGCGGAGGCCGTGCTGACCAGCAGGGTCGCCCCGGCGGCCACTGCGCTGCCGAGGATCAGCAGGCCGCTGCTCGCCGCTTCGATCCGTGCCAGCTGGCGCTGCGCCTCATCCAGCCGGTCCGCCTGCGCCACCAGCTGGGCGGTCACGCGGTCCGCCAAGCCATAAGTGATGATCTCGCTGCGGGCTGCAGCATAATCGACCAGCATGCGCCGCAGTCCAGCGGTTGCCGCAGCCGCTTCGGCAGCCGGCGCGGCGCTGAGGCGCACCGGCAAGCGCGCCAGCGCCGCGAGGAGCAGCGCGAGTGCGGCCACATGCAGCAGCGCAGCCAGCCATCCCGCCAGCGCGACGGCAGCGAGCCCGACCAGCATTGTCCCGAAGGCCG
The DNA here is from genome assembly GCF_001296055.1 of Novosphingobium sp. AAP93. Lineage (NCBI taxonomy): Bacteria > Pseudomonadati > Pseudomonadota > Alphaproteobacteria > Sphingomonadales > Sphingomonadaceae > Novosphingobium > Novosphingobium sp. AAP93. The sequence continues at coordinate 52,262 of NZ_LJHZ01000092.1, read as the reverse complement.
CCGGGATACCGGGCCGCCGCACCACAAGGTCTTCGAGCGCGGCAATATCGCCGATCAGCCTCGCGCTGGCATCGCCGCCGGACAGGTCCGGCGCGCTGCGCGCGTCGGCATGGGCAAGCCGGGCAAACAGTATGCCGCGCAAGCCGGCAAGGGCATGGAGCGCAGCCTCATGGCTCCACAGCCGTTCGCCATAACGGGCCGCCGTACGCACGACGGCGAGGCCCCGGATCGCGGCGGCAGGGATCAGGTAGTTGAAGGCGGCAATGGCACCAGCGCCGCTGGCACCTGCCAATGCCGCCGCGGTGAGGAACCAGCCGGAGAGGGCAAGCAGGACCAGTCCGCCCACCCCTGCAGCCAGAGCGGCAGCAAAGCCCAGCGCGATGCGGCCCTTGACGCGCGGCGGCAGCGGCAGCGGAAAGCGCGCCGCGATCACAGCGCGATCACCTGATCTGCGTGGGCGACAAGCTGCTCGTCATGCGTCGCGACGATCACCGCACGCCGCTTGGCTTCCGCAACGAGCAGCGCGATGATCTGTTCGGCGCTGGCGATATCGAGATCGGCCGTCGGCTCATCCGCCAGAAGCAGCGGGCGATCCGCGATCAATGCGCGGGCAAGGCCCAGCCGCCGCCGCTCCCCGCCCGAAAGCCATGCGCCGTGGTGATCGATGGGCGTGGCAAGTCCGGCATTGCGGCGCGCAAGCAGGGCATCGAGGCCGACCCGGCGCACCGCCTCGGCCACTTCCACATCCGTAGCCTCGGGGCGGCCCAGCCGAAGGTTGTCATCAAGCGTCGTCGGCAGCAGCAGCGGCACCTGTCCGGCCCACGCGATGGCTTCTGCGGGGCGGGTTTCCAGCGTGCCTTCGCTCGGCATGACTTGCCCGGCAATCGCGGCGAGCAGGCTGGTCTTGCCGCTCCCGGTCGGTCCCGTCACGCAGACAAGGCCGGACGCGCCAAGCTCGAAACTGACCGGCGCGATGCAGTGACCCGGCCACGCGATCACAACATCCCGAAGCGAGACCTTGTCCGCCATGGCTGCCGCATTCACAGGCTCGGGCACCTCGGCCAGCGCCTTTTCCGCTGCCTCGCCCAGCTGCTTTTCGTGGTATGCGGCCGCAAGGCGGCGCATCGGGAGGTAGAATTCCGGCGCCATCACCAGCACGAAGAACGCTCCGCGGTAATCGAGCTGCTCCGGCGGGGTGAACGGCAGCAGACCCAGCAGCGCGAACCCGCAATAGACCGCCACCAAGGCAACGCTCAGCGCCGCAAAGAATTCGAGCACGGCGCTCGAAAGGAACGCCGCGCGCAGCACTGCGATCGTGCGCTCGGCAACATCCTGCGCCGCGCCGCCCGCGGCCCGCGCGACGCGCTCCTCCGCACTGAAGTGGCGGATGATCGGCAAGTGGCGGATGCGGTCGACATAGAGCGCCGAAAGCGCGGTGATCGCCGCCATCTGCCGGTCCGCCGCTTGCCGCGCCGCGCCGCCCGCCAGGATCATGCCGATCACGAACGGGATGAGCGTCAGGAACAGGATCAGCGCGGCTACCCGGCTCTGCAGCGCGACGATCAGCACAACCAGCAGGGGGGCCAGCTTGGCCGAATGCCGCACCGGATCGAAACGCGCCGCGCGGGCCTGCTCGGCGGCCACGTGATCGATGCCCAGCGTCGCGGTCGCCCCCAGTGCCGGAGCGGCAGGCCCGGCCAGCGAGACGAGCTGCGGAAACAGCGCAGCGCGCCGCAACCGGGCAAGCGTGCGCCCTTCGTCGAAGCCGATGATCTGCGCCCCATACTGGCTGGCGAGCCGCAGCAGGCCGCCCAGCAGCATCAGCGCGGCGCCGGCGGCGATGCCCGCTGTCCCTTGCAACCGCGCTTCCAGGGCGCCCGCGGCACCCCATGCAAAAAGCGCAGCGCCCACACTATCGGATGTCCAGGCAAGGCCTGCCGCTTTGGCTGTCTTCATGATCTGGATTCGGTTAATGGGCAGGGGACGGCAGTGGCAGACTCGGCTCTGCCTCTAGGCGCGGGCCACGAAAGGGTACAAGCGATGGATATGGCAGTGGTGGAACTTTCCCGGCTGCAGTTCGCATTGACCGCGCTGTACCATTTCCTGTTCGTGCCGCTCACACTTGGCTTGTCGTTCATTCTGGTCATCATGGAAAGCGTCTATGTGATGACCGACCGCCCCATCTGGCGGGATATCACCCGTTTCTGGGGCAAGCTCTTCGGCATCAACTTCGTGCTGGGGGTCGCGACCGGCCTCACCATGGAGTTCGAGTTCGGCACCAACTGGTCCTACTACTCGCACTATGTGGGCGATATCTTCGGCGCGCCGCTGGCGATCGAGGGGCTGATGGCCTTCTTCCTCGAGGCGACATTTGTGGGCCTCATGTTCTTCGGCTGGGACAAACTAAGCGCCCGCCAGCACTTGTTCACGACCTTCATGGTGGCAGTCGGCTCGAATTTCTCGGCGCTGTGGATCCTGATCGCGAATGGCTGGATGCAGCATCCTGTCGGCGCGGCGTTCAACCCCGTCACCATGCGCATGGAAGTGACCAGCTTCTACGACGTCGTCTTCAATCCGGTCGCGCAGGCCAAGTTCGTCCACACCGTCAGCGCCGGCTACGTGACCGCCAGCGTGTTCGTGCTCGGCGTCTCCTCGTGGTACTTGCTAAAGGGTCGGCACCTTGAGCTTGCCAAGCGCAGCTTCGCGGTGGCGGCGGCGTTCGGGCTTGCTTCGGCGCTGTCGGTCGTCGTGCTGGGCGACGAGAGCGGCTACACGCTGACCGACAACCAGAAGATGAAGCTCGCTGCGATCGAGGCGGAATGGCACACCGAACCGGCACCGGCCGGGATCGCGGTGTTCGGCCTGCCGTCGAACGCGGGACGCGAGACGCTTTATGAAGTGAAGATCCCTTATGTCCTCGGCATCATCGGCACGCGCAGCCTGACGGGGCAAGTCGAGGGCATCTACCCGCTGGTCGCGCACGCGCGCACCCGCATCGAGCACGGCCTTGTCGCCTATGATGCAGTGGAAAAGCTCAAGGCCAACCCGAAGGATCTCGCCGCTCGCGTGCAGTTCGAGAGCGCCAAGGATGATCTCGGCTATGCCATGCTGCTCAAGCGTTTCGTGGCGGACCCGCGCAAGGCCGATGCGGCGACGCTCGACAAGGCGGCATGGTCGACCGTGCCCAGCGTGCCCGCGCTGTTCTGGCTGTTTCGCGGCATGGCGGCGCTGGGTTTCCTGTTCATCGCATTCTTTGCGACGGCGCTGGTGCTCGCCAATACGCGGCGCTTCAACGCCAAGTGGTTCTTGCGCGGCGCCGTGCTGATCATTCCGCTCCCGTGGATTGCAGCAGAACTGGGCTGGCTGGTGGCCGAGATCGGACGCCAACCGTGGGCGGTTGACGGCGTCCTGCCAACGTTTCTTGGCGCATCGAGCCTGACACCTGCGCAAATCTGGACGACGATAGCGGGCTTCACTCTGCTCTACAGCGCACTCGCGGTGATCGAGGTGCGGCTGATGCTGTCGGCGATCCGGCATGGGCCGGAGGGCTATACGCCGTGGCAGCCGCGCCGCGATCCGGTGCCGCCGCCCGCCACGCCCAATCCGTTCCACAGCGTTCCCGCCGAATGAAGGAGAGGCGCGATGGCGCTGCCGCTTGATTACGAGACGCTGCGGCTGATCTGGTGGGCGCTGATCGGCGTGCTGCTGATTGGCTTTGCGCTGACCGACGGGTTCGACCTCGGAGCGATGGCGCTGCTGCCGTTCGTCGCAAGGAGCGACCTTGAACGCCGCATGGTGATCAACACCGTGAGCGCGACGTGGGAAGGCAACCAGGTGTGGTTCATCCTCGGCGGCGGCGCGATCTTTGCGGCCTGGCCTTATGTCTATGCGGTGAGCTTCTCGGGCTTCTATCTCGCGATGTTCCTCGTGCTGGCGGCGCTGATCCTGCGGCCGGTGGGGTTCAAGTATCGCTCCAAACGGCCTGACCCGGCCTGGCGCGCGCGATGGGACTGGGCGCTGTTTGCAGGCGGGCTGGTCCCGGCGCTGGTGTTTGGCGTGGCGGTGGGCAACGTGCTGCTCGGTGCGCCGTTCCGCCTCGATGGCGATCTGCGGGCGACCTACGAAGGCTCGCTGCTCGGGCTGTTCACCCCGTTCAGCCTGCTCGCCGGCCTGCTCTCGGTGGCGATGCTGGTGCTCCACGGTGCGGGCTGGCTGGCGATGAAGCTGGAGCCGGGGCCGGTCCAGCACCGTGCGCGGCAATACGGTGCGGGTGCGGCGGTGCTGGTACTGGCGCTATTCGCCGCAGGCGGGGCCTATGTCGCATGGGGCGGCCTTGGCTTCCGCGTCGCCGATATGGTCGATACGGCTGGCCCGTCCAACCCGCACCTTGCCCGTGCGATGGCAGCGCCGGGCGCATGGCTCGACAACTACAGCGCGCATCCGTGGATGATCGCTGCGCCGCTGCTTGGCCTGCTAGGCCCGCTGGTGGCGTTCGCGGGCCTGCGTCGGCGGAGGGATGCACTGGCCTTTGCCGGTTCGTCGATGGCGGCTGTGGGCATCATTGCGACGGTCGGCCTTTCGATGTTCCCCTTCATCCTCCCCAGCGCCATCGATCCGGCATCCAGCCTGACGGTGTGGAACGCGTCGTCCAGCCACCTCACGCTGTTCATCATGCTGGTGGTGGTGCTGATCTTCCTGCCGATCGTGCTGGCCTACACGACTTGGGCCTACCGGGTGATGTTTGGGCGTGTGGGCGCGGAGGAAGTCCGCCTCAACCCTGACATGTATTGAGCGAAAGCAAGCACCTATGTGGTATTTTTCATGGATTCTCGGGCTTGGTCTTGCGGTGAGCGTGGCGATCCTCAACGGCATCTGGCACGAGTTTCACTCCGACCCCGCCGGTGACAAGACCGTGCAGGACTGACGCATGAAGGAACGCATTGCGGTCATCTCGGCGGCGGCGAACGGCATTGGGCTGGCCATTGCCGAAACGCTCTGCGCTGATGGCTGGCGGGTCTACGCCGGCGATCAGGACGCAGATGCGATTGAAGCATTGGGCGGACGGGAAGACCTCGTCGCCACGGTGTGCGATGTCAGCGATGCGGCTTCGGTTGCCCGGTTCTATGCCTGGGTCGAGGCTGATCTTGCGGCCCGAGGCGCCGAGGGCATCGATCTCCTCGTCAACAATGCAGGCATCTCCGGTCCGACCGCGCGGCTGGAGGACCAGCCCATCGACGCGTGGAACGCCACCATCGACGTCAATCTCAATGGCACCTTCCTGATGACCCGCAGCGCGATTCCATTGCTGCGCCGCCGTGCCCCCGGATCCGCCATCATTTGCATGAGCTCGACCGCCGGCCTCTTCGGCTGCCCGCTCAGGGGGCCCTATGTCGCGAGCAAGTGGGCGCTGATCGGGCTGACCAAGACGCTCGCGATGGAACTTGGGCCCGAAGGCATCCGGGTCAACGCCATCTGCCCCGGCAGTGTGGAAGGTCCGCGCATCGACCGCGTGATTGCGGCGGATGCGGCGGAGCGAGGGTTCACGACTGATGAAGTGGAGCGCGAATACAAGCGGCAGACGTCGCTGCGCACCTTTGCAACAAAGGAGGACGTGGCGGCCATGGTGCAATACCTGATGTCACCCGCCGGAGCCCGCATATCCGGGCAGGCACTTGCGATCGACGGCCATACCGAGAGCCTGTCGCTGGATATGGAGGCTTGATGCGCGCGGTCTGGTACGAAACGACGGGGCCCGCGGCGCAAGTGCTGCGGCTGGGGGAGATGGAAACCCCGCAGCCCGGTCCTGGCGAAGTGCGCGTGCGGCTTTGCGCATCGGGCGTGAACCCGTCAGACGTGAAGTCCCGCGACGGACTGCGCGGACCCATCGCTTTCCCGCGCGTCATCCCCCATTCCGATGGCGCGGGCGAGATCGACGCAGTTGGGGAGGGAGTATCGCCTGCGCGGATCGGACAGCGGGTCTGGGTGTGGAACGCTGCCTATCGGCGGCCCTTCGGCACCTGCGCCGAATATGTCTCCCTGCCCGAGGCACAGGCGGTGTCATTGCCCAAGGGTACCAGCTTCGAGGCCGGAGCCTGTCTTGGCATCCCTGCATCGACCGCTTGCCATGCCGTCTTCGCCGATGGTGACGTCACCGGGCAGACTGTTCTGGTAACGGGTGGTGCCGGCGCCGTGGGCCACTACGCCATCCAGCTCGCCCGCTGGGGCGGCGCCAAGGTCATCGCGACGGTGAGTGGCCCCGAAAAGGCGAAAGCGGCTGAGGCTGCTGGCGCGCATGCGGTGGTGAACTACCGCGAGGGCGATGTCGCGGCGGCTATTCTTGCAGCCAACCATGGCAAACCGGTCGACCGCGTGGTCGAGGTGGAATTCGGCGGAAACCTGCCGGTGACCTCCGCCGTGATCGGTGAAGGCGGGGTGATCGCCGCTTACGGTTCGATGGCGGATGCGGAACCGAAGCTCCCATTCTACCCGCTGATGTTCCGCAACGTCACGCTGCGTATGCTGATCATCTACTTGCTCTCCTCGCCGGAACGCGCACGCATGCTCGCAAGGCTTGACGCCGCGCTGGAGGAAGGCGCGCTCAGCCATGCGATCGCCGCCAAGTTCGATCTGGCGGACAGCGCCAAGGCGCATGAGGCGGTGGAATCCGGCGGGCTGATCGGGAATGCGGTGATCACGATTTCCTGAACAGCCATGTGACTTTGGCAATTGACGGATGGGCCGACAATCGCCCATCCCTTGCATGACCGCGCGCCTGAACCGATGCGCGCGAGCGGGGGTGAGACAGCATAATGGCGGCGCAGGCGCAGCAGTTCGAACAATTCGCCGGCCATCCCAAGGGAGTCTACTACCTCGCCTTCACCGAGATGTGGGAGCGCTTCTCGTTCTACGGGATGTCGGCGCTGCTCACGCTCTACATGGTGAAGGAGCTGCTGCCGCTCCATGCCGGGAAGGTGCTGGGTCTCGCCACTATCCGCCATGGCCTCAGCTTCAACGGTGCGATGAGCGATGTCGCCTTCGCCTCGATCATCTATGGCTGGTATGCGGGCCTCGTCTACTTCACCCCGATCATCGGCGGCTGGGTGGCGGACCGGGTGCTCGGCCCCAAGCGCACCGTGCTGATCGGCGTGCTGCTGATGGCCGCCGGACACGCGGCGATGTCGTTCTACGAGAGCTTCGTGATCGCGCTGGCGCTGCTGATCATGGGCTCGGGCTTCCTCAAGGGAAACATCTCCGCGCAGGTCGGCACGCTCTACCCGCGCGAGGATGAATCGCGCCGTTCGCGCGGCTACACGATCTTCGCGACCGGCATCAACATCGGCGCCGCCAGCGGCCCGGTGACGACTGGCCTTGTCGCCGCGATCTGGGGCTTCCATGCCGGGTTTGCCGTGGCGGCGGTGCTGATGCTGGTGGCCATGGTCGGTTACATCATGGGCCAGCGGCACTTGCCCGATTTCAAGCCGGTGGCGACCGCGCGCGAGAAGGCGCCGCCGCTTACGCCCGCAGAGCGCCGCCGGGTCGCGGTGCTGATCTTCGTCATCGCGCTGACCTTCCCCGCCGAGATCACTTACCCGATGGTCTGGAGCATCGGCATCCTGTGGGTCGACCAGTGGGTCAATCTCGCCACGCCGCTCGGCACCGTTCCCTCGAGCTGGTTCGCCGGCATGGACTCGTTCGGCTCGATCCTCGCGGCGCCGATCCTCGTCGCATTGTGGAGCTGGCAGGCCAAGCGCGGGCAGGAGCCTGCCAACGTGACCAAGCAAGGCATCGGCACGGCGGTCGTCTCGTTCGCCGCGCTGCTCTTCGCGTTCAGCAATTACGGCGTGACGCAGGAGCACAGCGTCGGCGCATTCTGGGCCATCGCCGGCTGGCTGATCATGGGCCTCGGCTGGATGTATTACTGGCCGACCACGATGGCCATCGTCAGCAAGGCCGCCCCGCCGCGGGTCGCCTCGACGCTGATGGGTGTCGCCTTCCTCTCGCCGTTTGCCGCGCATGTCACGGCGGGCTGGGTCGGCAGCTACTTCGGTGCGATGAGCCCCACCGCCTTCTGGATCATGGACGCATCGATCGGCGTGGTCGGTGCGGCGGTGATCCTGCTGCTCAGAAAGCCGCTGATCCGTGAACTGGACGGGACGCCCGAGGCGCGCGCATGACGACCGAGACCGAATGGCAGGCCCGGGTCGACCTTGCGGCCGCGCACCGGCTGGCGATCCATTTCGGCTACCATGAGGGCATCGACAACCACTTCACCCTGCTCGTACCCGGCCATGCGGACCGCTTTCTGCTCGCACCGTTCGGGCTGCACTGGTCGGAAATCCGCGCATCCGATTTCCTCGTCGTCGATTTCGCGGGGAACAAGCTGGCGGGCGAGGGGCCGGTGGAGGACACCGCGTTCCACATCCACGCCCCGCTCCATGCCGCCCGGCCCGACGCGCGCTGCGTGATGCACACCCATATGCCCTACGCCACCGCGCTGAGCATGCTGGAAGAGCCCGAACTGCTGATGGCGGGCCAGAACGCCATCGGCTTTGCCGGCCTCGTCGCGCTGTGCGACTACGCGGGACTGGCGCTCGACAGTGGCGAGGGTCGGCGGATGGCGGCGGCGCTGGGCAGCAAGTCCGTCCTGCTGCTGCGCAACCATGGCGTGGTGACCACAGGTGCCAGCGTCGCCGAGGCCTTCAACACGCTCTATTTCTTCGAGCAGGCCGCAAGGACGCAGATACTGGCCCAATCGACCGGGCAGAAGCTGCGGCTCGTTGGTGAACCGGCACTCGGGCGGACGGTCGAGCAGTACACCAAGTCCGCGCTGGTCGAAGGGCTGGACCGGATCGAACTGCACTTTGCCGCGCTCAAACGCATGCTCGACCGGCAAGGCTCCGACTATGCTGCCTGAGGCTGCCAAGCCCCGCACCACCGCGCCGCTGGTCCTTGTCGGCCTCATGGCGACCAGCCTGTTCATCAACTACATCGACCGCGGCAACCTCGCGACCGGTGCGACCCAGATCCGCGCTGATTTGAACCTCAGCGCCACGGCCTACGGCGCGCTCGCGGCGGGGTTCTACTTTGCTTATGCGTTCTGCCAGCTGCCGGCGGGCGCGCTTTCAGACCGGATCGGCGGCAAGGTGGTGCTGGCCCTCGGCGCCCTGCTGTGGTCGGTCTCCACACTCCTGACGGGGTTCGTGCAGGGATTTGCCGGGCTGTTCGTGCTGCGGCTGATGCTAGGCATGGGCGAGAGCGTGGCGTTCACCACGACCTCGAAGATCATCGCGAGCAATGTGCCCAAGGCGCAGATGGGCCTCGCCAACGGCGTGCTCGGTTTCGGCTATCTGGTGGGCCCGGCGGCGGGGACGCTGATCGGCGGCCTGCTGATGGCGCGCTGGGGCTGGCGGCCGACCTTCGTGCTGTTCGGCGCGCTTTCGCTGCTGTGGCTGCTGCCCTGGAGCCGGGTGCGGATCCACGAAGCCAAGCCCGCCGCAGGTGACGCGGCGCCGGTGGTGACCCTGCGCCAGATCCTGTCCCGCCGCGCCTTGTGGGGCGCATCGCTGGGGCATTTCGCGGGCAACTGGAACTGGTACTTCATCCTCGGCTACCTGCCGATGTACCTCGAAATGCAGCGCGGCTTTTCCAAGCAGCAGATGGCCGAGGTCGTCTCCAGCGCCTACCTCGTCAATGCGCTTGCCGCGCTTGCCGCAGGCTGGGCGTTCGACAAGCTGATCCAGCGCGGATGGTCGCCTTCACTGACGCTCAAGGCTCCTCTCGCCTTGGCGCATCTGGCGGGGCTGGGATGCATGCTGGCGATGCCGTTCATGCCGATCGGCGCCTGCATCGCGCTGCTGTTCGTTTACGAGGTGTTCCTGGGCTTCTCCTCGCCGGCCTATTTCATGATCCCGCAGATCATGGGCGGACCTGCGGCCGCCGCGCGCTGGGTGGGCATGCAGAACATGATGGGCAATATGCCCGGCGTGATCGGCGTGTTCTTTGCGGGCGTGCTGATCGACGCCGGGGGCGGCTCCTACGGGACGGCGTTCCTGCTTGCTGGCCTGGTCAATGTGCTGGGGCTGATCGGCTGGCTGGCGATCCTGCCGCGCGTGGCGCCGGTCGCGTGGGAGAGGGCCTAGCGGCGGTGCCGGATTGCTGATCAGGACCGGTCAAAAGCGACAATAGCGACACCGTGTCGCTTTTCATTTCCCGTCCAAGTCTATGACTAAAAAAGGAAAAAACGCAGAAAGCGACAGTAGCACGGTTTTTTGGTGCGACTTTTTCCGCGTGGGCATCGACGATGGGAAAGAGCGCGGAGGCGAAAGACGGCCTTCCCGCATGGCCTTGGCAGAAATCGTCGATGTAGGAAAATCCGCCAGCATGCGGGAAGCCGTCGCTAGCGCCCCTTCCATTCCGGCGCGCGGCCTTCGGCAAAGGCGCGCGGGCCTTCGAGCGCATCGTCCGATTGCAGCATCGCCTGATAGGAGGGTATCGCGCCGCTGCGCATGTGCCGGTAGGCCGCCTCGATGCCAAGCGCCTCGGTTTCGCGCAAGATATCGCGTGCGGCGGTGATGGCGAGCGGGGCGGATTTCGCGATGGCGCCCGCCAGTTCCAGCGCGGCGTCCAGCAAGGCATCGGGCGCGACCACCCGGTTGACGAGATGGAGTGCCAGTGCTTCCGCCGCATCCATGCGCCGCCCGGTCAGGATCATTTCGCGGGCGAGCCGGGCGGGGATGGCCTTGGGGAGTCGCAGCAAGCCGCCGGAATCGGGGAGCATGCCGAGCTGGGCTTCGGGGAGCCAGAACTTCGCGGTATCGCTGGCAACGATGAGGTCGGCCGCCAGCGCCAGCTCGAAACCGCCGCCGACGGCAAGGCCGTTGACGGCAGCGATGACCGGCTTGGTCAGGCTGAAGTATTCGGTGAGGCCGGCAAACCCGCCCGGGCCGTGGTCGGCATCGACCGCCTCGCCATCGTTGGCGGCGCCGAGATCCCATCCGGCGGAGAAGAAGCGCCCGGTGCCGGTGATCACGCCGACGCGCAGGGCGGGATCGTCGTTCAGCGCCTTGAACGCGGCGTAGAGTTCGAGGCTGGTCGCGACATCGATCGCATTGGCCTTGGGCCGGTCAAGCGTGATGATCAGGATGCCGTCGCGGCTTTCAAGCTTTACGGCGCTCATGGCTGGGGCTCCCTGATGCTGATGAGGGCGTCGACTGCCATCGCGCCGTTGGGCAGCGCGAGCAGTGGATTGACGTCCATTTCCTCGAGCCGGTCGGCATGCGCCATGGCCCAATCGGCGATGCGGGCGATGGCATCGAACAGCGCGGGCATGTCGCAGCCCGGCTTGCCGCGATAGCCGGCGAGGATCTTGTGGAACGGCAGACGGGCGAGCGCGGCTTCGATGTCTGCCGGTGTGGCGGGGAGAAGAACCTGTTCGGTCTGGCGCAGCAGTTCGACGAAGATGCCGCCCGCACCGAGCGTGAGGAACAGACCGAACTGCGGATCGCGCCCTACGCCGACGATCAGCTCCGCCACTGCACCGAGAGCCATTTCCTCGATCAGGAACCGGTCTGACAGCGTCGTCATGCCCTCGGCGGCGGCGAGCAGGGCCTCGCGGCTCGTGAGGTTCAGGGCCACGCCGCCGAGTTCCGTCTTGTGGGCAAGATCGGCGCCTACGGCCTTGAGAACCAAGGGAAAGGGGGCTGGCAATGCGGCGTCTGCCAGCTCGGGACGGCTGGCCACGAGGCTGCGCGGAACTGGCACGCCGACGCCGGCAAGCGCGGCCTTGCTGCGGACCTCGTCCCAGACGTGCGCTTCTCCGGAGCAGGGCCGAGGCTGCTCTGGTAGCGCTGAGGGGGCGGGGCGTGCCCAGGCCTCGCCGATGGTGGCGGCGGCGGCGATGGCGCGCAGGACTTCGGCAAGCCCGGCAGCAGGCAGGATGCCATCCGCGATCAATGCTGCGGCGACGGTTTCGGGCATCGTTTCGGCAAGGCTGCTGGCGACGATCCGCACCGTGCCCGGCGGGGCGGGATGCGCCTGCACGGCAGCGCGGAAGGCCTCCAGCGTCACATCCCAATCGGCGGCGGTGCAGCGGTCGGCACGGGGGAAATCGAGGATCAGCAGCGAGGCCTCGAAATCCGCGCCCAGCATCGCGCCGAAGCAGGCCGTCTGCGCTGCGAGATCGCCCCAGATGTAAGTGTGGTAGTCGAGCGGATTGGCGACGTGGACGCGGGGACCGAGCACTTCCTCCAGCGCGGCTTGCGTGGCAGGCGGGAAGTCGGGCGTCTCAAGGCCCGCCGCTTCGGCCAGATCGGCGGTGAGCGAGGCTTCGCCGCCCGAACAGCTGGCGCTGGTGATCCGGCGCCCGCGCAAGGGCCCGGCGACATGCAGCAGCTTGAGCGTCTCGAGGAACGTCGCGGGATCATGCGCGCGGGCGACGCCGAGCCGCGCGAACAGCGCATCGGTGAGTGCGTCGGCCCCTGCCAGCGAACTGGTGTGCGACATCGTGAGCGCGGCGCCCTTGGCCGAAGCGCCGGTCTTGAGTGCAACCAGCGGGACACCGGCGGCGCGAGCGGCAAGGCAGGCCTCAGAGAAACGCGCGACCGAGCCGAGGCCTTCGAGATGGAGGCCGATGGCGCTGACCCGGTCATCGGCGATCAGCGCCTCGATCAGATCGGCGGGCGTCACATCGGCGCAGTTGCCGACCGAAATGACATAGCCGATGGGCAGGCCGCGCGCCTGCATGGTGAGGTTGAGCGCAAGGTTGCCGCTCTGGCTGACAATGGCGACGCCGTTTCCGCTGTCGATGGGAAGGCAGCCGTGTTGATCGGGCCACAATGCCACGCGGTCGAACAGGTTGAGCATGCCATAGCAATTGGGGCCGATGAGGGGCACGCCTTGGGCGGCTTCGAGGAGCGCGGCCTGCCGCTGCCGGCCTTCCTCGCCGCTTTCGGCGAAGTCCGCCGCATAGCAGATCGCGCCGCCGGTGCCGCCAAGGTCAGGCGCCAGCGCGATGGTTGCGGGCGCGGGGGCGGCGATGAACACGGCATCCGGCGCGGAGGGCAGCGAAGCCATATCCGCGAAACAGGGCAGCCCGGCCATCTCGGCGCGCTTCGGGTTCACCGGCCAGATCGGCCCGGCAAAGCCCAGCGCGCGGCACTGGCGCACCGCTTCCTCGGCCGCCTTGCCGCCGACCAGCGCCAGACTGCGGGGGCGCAGCAGGCGGTTCAGGCGATGCGCGCTCATGCCTCCAGCGGGCGCAGCAGCGCGCGGCTGATGATGTGGCGCTGGATCTCGCTGGTGCCATCCCAGATGCGCTCGACGCGGGCATCGCGCCAGAAGCGTTCGATGGGAAGCTCGTCCATCAGGCCCATGCCGCCGAAGATCTGGAGCGCGTTGTCGGTGACGCGCGCCAAGGCTTCGGAGGCGAAGAGCTTGGCCATCGCCGCGTCGGTATCGGTCATCGTGCCCTGGTCGTCCTTCCACGCGGCGCGGAAGGTGAGGAGTTCTGCGGCTTCGAGCTCGGTCTTCATGTCGGCGAGCTTGAAGCCGGTGCCCTGGAACTTGCCGATGGCCTGCCCGAACTGCCTGCGCGTGGCGGCCCATTGCGTTGCCATTTCAAGCACGCGCTGGCCGCGCCCGACCGAAGTGGTGGCGACTTGCAGGCGGGTCGAGCCGAGCCATTGGCCCATGAGTTCGAAGCCCTTGTCGAGTTCGCCGAGGAGGGCCGAGGCGGGCACGCGGCAATCCTCGAAGATCAGCTCGCACTGGTGGTAGCCGCGATGCGAGACGCACTTGGGCCCGCGGCGGCGGGTGAGGCCGGGCGTGTCGAAATCGACGAGGAAGCAACTGATCGTCTTCTTGCCGCCCGCTTCGCCGGTGGCCGCGCAAAGGATCACGAAATCCGCGACATCCGCGTGGCTGATGAAATGCTTGCTGCCGTTGATGACGAAATCGTCCCCATCCCGCCTTGCGAAAGTGCGCATCGAGCGGACGTCGCTGCCCGCATCGGGTTCGGTCATGGCGAGGCAGTCGTGGCGTTCGCCGCGGATGGTGGGGAGGAGGTATTCCTCGATCTGGCCGCCCGTGCAGCCGCGCAGGATATTGCTGGGGCGCGCAATCATCATCTGCAGGCCGTAGCTGGCGCGGCCAAGCTCGCGTTCCATCAGCGTGGTGTCGAAGGTGCCGAGGCCGCCGCCGCCGAGTTCTGCCGGCATGTTGACCGCATAGAGGCCGAGTTCCTTCGACTTGCGGCGGATCTCTTCGGCGAGGTCGGCGGGGACGTTGTCTGTGTCCTCGACGAGCTTTTCGTGCGGATAGAGTTCGGTCTCGACAAAGCGGCGGACCGTTTCGACCAGCATCTGCTGTTCGGAGGAAAGTTCGAAATGCATCACTTCTTGTCCCGTCTGATTCCGATGGAGCGGCCGACCTGCGCCGGGCGTTCAAGCCCTGCGTGGGCGGCGAGCACCGCATGGACCGTTGCGTGAAGTTCCGGCGGCATGGGTGCAGATTTGCCCGCGTTCATGTCGACATGCACCAGCATCTGCTCGCCGGTTGCCAGCAGCTCGCCCGTCTCGCCATGGTGCATGGTGTGGAAGATGTGGAGGCGCTTGTCGTCGGCATCGATGAGCTGGAGCGCGAGATCGAGCGGATCGCCGAGGTGCGCTTCGGCAAGGTTGAAGATCATCGTCTGCACGGTGAACAGCGAATGGCCGCCCGCGCGATAAGCCTCGTCGATGCCGATCTTGCGGAAGAACGCGTCGGACTGGTCGCCGAAGACGAGGAGATAGCAGGACTCGCTCATGTGCCCGTTGTAATCGACCCATTCGCGCGGGACGGTCGGGCGGATCAGGCGCAGCGGGGCGGGGATCGCCTCGCCGGGCTGGAACGGGTCTGCGGCGACGCCTTCGAGCGGGGTGGTGAGGCCGTGGGGTTCACTTGGCGGCATGGTTGGCCTCCTTGGCTGTCCAGGCGCAGACGCCCGCAGTTGTGCCCTTGGGGAGATCGGCAGCCTGCACCACGCGCGGCAGCAGCCTTGCACGGCCTTTGTCGCAGACCAGCGTTTGTTCGCCATATCCCGCCACATCGAGCAGGACCTGGTCCCAGTGGCGGTACTGCACGTCGTGGCCTTCGCCGGGGTAGCGGCGGAAGGTGACTTTGCCCGCGACTTTGCTGGCCCAGAACTCGCCTTGCGAAGGGGGGACGACCTTGTCCGCCTCGCCGTAAGTGAAATAGGCGGGGGCGGGGAAGGCCTTCACCGTCGCGGGCGCGTCGCAGAAGCTGCGGTACTCGCGGGCGACAGCGCGGGCATCGCCGTGCTGCCCGGCGATGAAATAGGCATGGGCGCCTTCGTCGGCGGCGCGGTCGGCAAAGCCGGGGACATGCGCGGCAACGCCGTCTGGCGGCATGGCCCAGAATGCGCGGGGGGCGCCGACCTGGCTTGCCAGCATGGCTTCCAGCGCGGCGGGCTCGGCCTTGCATATGGCGCTATCGGCCGGCGCTTGCGCGATGGCCGCCAGCATGTGCCACGAGGTGATCCGCTCCGGCATAGCGGCCGCGATGTGTCCGGCATAGGCGCCACCACCGGAAATGGCGACCAGCGCGAAGGTGCCGATCCCGAGGTGGCCGAGCACCTGCCGCACTTCGCTGGTATAGTCGGCAAAGGTCCACGCCGGGTCATAGGCGGTATCGCCGAGACCGTTGCGCTCGACCGCGATGATCCGGACGTGCAGGCGGCGGCGCAGCGTATCGAGGAAGGCGACCAGCTCGGGCGCGCGGGCGCTGGTGCCGACACCGCCGATGAAGAGCATGGGATGCCAGCCTGCCTCGCCCGTATCGGTGAAATGGACGCTGCGACCCTCGCTAGTTTTCAAGCTCTGCACCGGCGTGCCGATGGGATCGAACCGGTCGGGGAAGGCGATCGGCTCTGCTCGCACCGGCATGGCAAGCGCGAGTAAGGACAAGGCTAGCAGGCGGCGGATCACCGTACCGGCTCCGTTTCCAGATTGCGGTCGAGCGCGGGGATCTGGGCCAGCTCCCTGGCGAGATCGAGGTTGCGGCACAGCAGCAGATAGACCGCTGCGGAGACCGGTAGCCCAACCAGCATCGAGACATCCGCCCGGCCAAGGCTCTGCGCCACCGGGCCGACATAGAGCTCGGTCTTGAAGAAGGGGATCATCGCGGCAAAGCCGACGAAATAGGCGGTGAGGCCGCGCCAGTTCCAGCGGCCATAGATCCCGTCCGCCATGAACATCGCGCGGATCGAATAGTGCCCTTTGCGCACGAAGAAGAAGTCCGCGAGGTTGATCGCGGTCCATGGGGTAAAGAGGTATACGAGCACGCCGAGGAACGCCTCGAACTGGTGCATGACATTGCCGGACGAGCCGAGCGAGAGCGACAGCGAGGCGATCAGGCACACGATGAGCGAGGCGAGCCGGGCGCGCGCGCCGAGCTGCACCGGGCGCAGGCTGTCGATCACGCTGAGCAGGGTGAGCGAGGAGCCGTAGAGATTGAGTGAGGTGATCGTGATAAGGCCGAAGAAGCTGCTGATCAGCATCAGCCAGCCGAACCCGCCGAACATGGCATCCGCGCTTCGGCGCAAGGCGACGACGATATCGGGATCGGTGAAGGTCGCGCCGGCAAAGGCGCCCACGAGCATCATCCACGTGCCGCCGATGAAGGCGCCGCAAAAGGTCCACAGGAAGGCCGACTTGATCCCGACTTCGCGCGGAAGGTAGCGCGAATAGTCCGAAACATAGATCGACCAGCTGAGCTGGTAGCCGGCGGCGGCGAAGAACTGGACGAGGAACAGGGTCGGCTTGAACTCGCCCGGCCTCAGCAGCGCGCCAAGATCGAAGGCGGTGAAAAAGCCCAGCGTGTAGACCGCCAGCGCCGCCAGCATGATATAGGCCAGAACGCGCTGCGTGGCGTGGATGACGTCATAGCCGATCCCTGCCACCAGCGCGGCGACGAGGCCGAACAGGATGATCGCAGGGGCTTCGGGCAGGCCCACCAGTTCGTGCAGCGTGCTCGCCGCCAGCGACTGGTTGAGCGCGTTGAAGCCGATGTAGGTGAACAGCGCGACGATCCACACCAAGAGCGCGCCGATGTAGCCGAACTGCGGGCGCGACTGGATCATCTGCGGCAGGCCGAGGTGGGGACCTTGCGTGCAATGGAGTGCCATCAGCACGGTGCCGAAAGCGCAGCCGCCGATCACCGCAAGGCTCGACCAGAACAAGTCCAGCCCGCCCAGCACGCTGATCGCGCCCGTTGCCAAGGTGGCGAGGTGGGCATCGCCCATGAACCACACCGGCCAGAGATGGTGCACCTTGCCGCGCCGTTCGGCGAGGGGGACGTAGTCGATCGAGCGCGTCTCAACCAAGGCCATGCGTTTTGCGATCCCCTCTTGCGTCTGGCTCTAGCCCGGCATCCTGATCTGGCGGCCCATGCCGTCGGGCGGCGGCAGTTCAGACTGCGCGGCGACCAAACCCTGTGCTGCCTGTTGCATGGCATCGGGTGCGGGCACAGACTTCTCGGCAGCGGCGTTGACGTGGACAAGCATATGTTCCGCGGTGGCAATCACCACGGCTGCTGCCCCGCGCACCATTTCGTGGAAGAGGTGGAGCCGCTTGCCATCGCAGCCGAGCACGCGGGTGCGCACCGAAACGCTGTCGCCCAGCCGCGCCTGACCGAGGTGGCGGATATGCGTCTCGACCGTGTACCACGAATGGCCCGCCGCAACGTAGTCCGCGCCCGCGCCGATGGCACCGAGCACCACGTCGGTCGCATCGCCGAACAGCTTGAGGTAGCAGTACTCGGTGAGGTGCTCGTTGTAGTCGATCCATTCGGGCTGGACGGGCGTTGCTATCGTGAGCATCCGCCCGTCATCGAGGATCGAACCGATGGCGGGAGCCGCGCTCTTGCCTGCCGCCACCAGCCGTACCCGATGCGCGCGGGCGATCTGGCCCGAGGCGAAATCGTTGCGTTCCAGCGCGTGGGTCAGATCGACAAGGCAGTTGTCGCGCAGCTTTTCGTAGGTGCGCAAGTCGATCCCGCCGGCCTGCTCGTCCGACTGGCGGGCGATGGTCTCGATCAGCTCGTCGGTCAGCTTGGGACCGATCAGCTTGGTCCACGGCCATTCCATCGAGGGGCCGAACTGGTGGAGGAAATGGCGCATGCCCTCCTCCCCGCCCGCCAGCCGGTAGACGAGGAACGTGCCCATGAACGACCAGCGCATCCCCGCGCCGAAGCGCACCGCGTCGTCGATCTCGGAGGCGGTCGCGATCCCGTCGTTGATCAGCCACAGTGCCTCGCGCCACACGGCCTCGAGCAGGCGGTCGGCAATGAAGCCGTCGATCTCCTTGCGGACGTGGAGGACCTTCATGCCGATCCGCGTGTAGACGGCGGCGGCGATGTCCTTGGTCTGTTGGCTCGTCTGGTCGCCGCCGCAGATTTCGACCAGCGGGAGCAGGTAGACGGGGTTGAACGGGTGGCCGACCACCAGCCGGTCAGGCCGCGCCATGCTGGACTGGAGTTTGGTCGGCAGGAGGCCCGAAGTGGACGAGCCGATCACCGCATGGGCGGGCATGGCCGCATCCATTTCGGCA
The DNA here is from genome assembly GCF_001296055.1 of Novosphingobium sp. AAP93. Taxonomy (NCBI): domain Bacteria; kingdom Pseudomonadati; phylum Pseudomonadota; class Alphaproteobacteria; order Sphingomonadales; family Sphingomonadaceae; genus Novosphingobium; species Novosphingobium sp. AAP93. The sequence continues at coordinate 33,660 of NZ_LJHZ01000092.1, read as the reverse complement.
AGCAGGCGGATCTTGAGGTCCTCGCGCTCGGGCAGGCTTTCCTGAATGAAATCAGCCTCTCGCACCGCGTCCTGCAGGCTGCTTGCGAAGGTGACGCTGCCTTCCGGCGGAAGGGCATTGCCGAACAGCCGGGTCAGTGCGCGGCGGGCATTGGCGATGACGGCGGCGGTTTTGCGTTCGATCTCAGGATCGGGATCGTAGATCGCCACGTCGATGCCGTTGAGCACGAAGCGCGCAGCCCAGCCGGCGCCGATCACGCCGCCGCCGACAATGCCGACCTTCTGGACGTTTGAACCAGCCTCGGATGTCATTTCCAAATCTCCACTGGGGCTTTGCGAGAAATCCCAGTCAAATTACCCAAAGTCCGCTCATGCTGAGCTTGTCGAAGCATCACACCCGACGGTCGCGCCAACACCCCCTTCGGCTGGCTGCTTGCAGCAGCCGCTCAGGACATGCTTCGACAGGCTCAGGGTGAGCGGGGTTGGGGCGGCTGCATTGGCCATTTGCCTCAGCGCTTCTGCAGCTTGAGCTTGGTGCGCACTTCGGCGGGCGTAAGGATGCGCGCGCCCATGCCGGTGAGGATCTGCACCGCGCGTTCCGTGAGCTGGCCATTGGTGGCAAGCTGGCCGCGGCCAAGATAAAGGTTGTCTTCCAGCCCCACGCGGACGTTGCCGCCAGCCAAAGCCGCCATCGCCACGAAGGGCAGCTGGTTGCGGCCGATGGAAAAGCCGCTGAACACCGCGCCCGGCGGCAGTTGGTGGACCATCGCCATCGTGGTCAGCGGATCGTCCGGCGCGCCATAGGGGATGCCCATGCACAGCTGGATCATCACCGGATCATCGAGCAGCCCGTCGCGGATCATCTCCTTCACGAAGACGAGGTGGCCGGTATCGAACACTTCCAGCTCCGGCCGCACGCCGAGGCGCTGCACTTCGGCGGCCATCGTGCGGAGCATGCCGGGCGTATTGGTCATCACATAGTCGGCTTCGGCGAAGTTCATCGTCCCGCAATCGAGCGTGCAGATCTCGGGCAGCAGTTCCTGCACGTGGAGCAGACGTTCCATGGGGCCGACCATGTCGGTGCCTGCGGGATCGAGCGGGAAGGGGCTCTCGCCCGGACCGAACACGATATCGCCGCCCATGCCGGCGGTGAGGTTGATCACGACGTCGGTGTCCGAGGCGCGGATGCGCTCCACGACTTCGCGGTAGAGCGCGACATCGCGGCTGCCCCTGCCGAATCCTGGGCCGGTTTCGGGATCGCGCACGTGGATATGGGCGATGGCGGCACCGGCCTTGGCCGCCTCGATCGCGGCATCGGCGATCTGCGCGGGGGTGATGGGGAGGCCGGGGTGCTTGTCGGCGGTATTGCCCGAGCCGGTGACGGCGCAGGTGATGAACGTCTCGAAATTCATGAAGGCTCCCTCCCGACCCTGTTCACCGAGCTTAATTCCGCTGCGCCGGAATGGAATGGCGAATTGCCTCGATGCCGGAAAATGGAGGAGGTCCTGAGTTTTTGTTATGTCGCGGCGTGATCAGATACGCAGCATCCGCGCCATCGCGCCCAGCAGGTCGCGCGTGAAGGCCTTGGCGGTGGTGGCTTCTGCGATGGCGTTGAAAGCGTGGATCGCGCCGGGATAGGCGTGCAGCTCGACCGGCACGCCTGCTTTCACGAGGCGCAATGCGTAGTCGAGGTCCTCGTCGAGGAAGAGGTCGAGGCTGCCGGTGCCGATCCAGGTTTGCGGCAGGCCGGAAAGGTCCTCGGCAAGCGCGGGGGAGAACCAGCCCTTGCGCGCGTCGTCGGCGGCGTAGTCCCCCTGCAGGCATTCCCAGCCGAACTGGTTGTGGAGGCGGGTCCACACGAATTCGCCGGTGATCGGGTTGCCGTAGGGGCAGTCCGCGCTGCCGGTGCGGTGATCGAGCATCGGATAGGTGAGGAACTGCGCGGCGAGCGCGGGACCGCCGCAATCGCGGGCCATCAGCGCGGTCGCTGCGGCGAGGCCGCCCCCTGCGCTTTCGCCGGTGATGCCGATGCGCGCAGCATCGACGCCGAGCGCTTCGGCATTGCCCGCCAGCCATTGGAGCGCGGCGTAGCAATCGTTCTGCGGGGCGGGGAAGGTGTGATCGGGCGCGAGGCGATACTCGACCGAGGCCACCGGAATGCCCAAGGCAGCCGCCATGCCGGATGGCGCCTGCTGCATCGAGCGCGCCGAGCCGATCACCATGCCGCCGCCGTGGATATGAAGCAGCGCGGCGCGGCCCGTCTCGCCGGGCGCGGGATCGTACCAGTAGACTTCGAGCGGTCCGCCTTCGCCCTCGATCACCTTGATCTCCGGCGCGATCGGCGGCGCCCCGACGAAGGCGAAGCGGCCTTCGGATTCTGCGCGGATCGCGGGCAAGGCCTCACGCGTGAAGGCGTTGTCCGGCAGCAGATCGATCAGCGGCAGGAAATCGGGATCGACAAGATGGCGGGTGGTCATCGGTGGCATCCTCTTTTGCTCTTGGCGCCTTCATTGCGGTCCGCAGTGCTGCTCGGCAAGGGCCTTTTGCTTGAATGTTTCGCTGGGCGAGCGCCACGCGTGGCTGCGGTTGTGTTTGCCGCGTCCTCAGCGCAGAACCGCAGGGACAAGCCACGGGAGAGACCATGACCACCGTCCGCGAGGCGACGTTCGCCCTGCTCGAAGCCTATGGAATGACGACGGTGTTCGGCAACGGCTACGGCCTCTCCGCCGCCATCGGTACGGCGCTGGCGCGCACGTCGGACAAGGTCATCGCCGTCATTGGCGATGGCGCCAGCATGTACGCGATCCAGGGGCTGCATGCCGCCGCGCAGCTCGGCACGCCGGTCAGCTTCGTGATCATCAAGAATGGCCGCTACGAAGCGCTGCACAGCTTTGGCCGCAAGTTCGGCATGCAGTCGCTACCGGGCACGCAGCTGCCGCATCTCAATTTCTGCGCCTTGGCCGAGGCGCAGGGCGTTGCCGCGCGGCGGACAGATACCGCCGCCGCGCTCGACGAAGCACTGAAGTGGTCGTTCGCGGCCGATGTCCCGAGCCTCGTGGAGGCCGTTGTCGACTAAGGGAGAGCAAGGCCATGTCCATACCGAGCGGCGCGTTCATTCAGGTCTGCCACGTGGTGGACAATCTCGAGGCGGCCTGCGCGCGCTACAACAAGCTGTTCGGCATGGGGCCGTTCATCGGCGGCGGCAACGGGGTGCTCGACAACCACGTCTACCGCGGCCGGCCCGCCGAACCGATCCGCATCCGCGGCGTCTTCGTGCAAAGCGGCGATCTCAATATCGAGCTTGTCGAACTGGTCTCCACTGGCCCCAGCGCCTTCCACGACATGTACCCGGACGGCGGGCAGGGCATCCACCACATGGCGATGTTCTGCGAGGATTACGAGGGTACGCGCGACCGCTATGTCGCAGCAGGCATGCCCGTCGCGAGCGAGTTCACCGTCAGCTTCGGCGCGCAGATCTGCTACATCGATGCGCGTGCCACGATGGGCCACATGATCGAGCTCTACCCCGAAAGCGAGATCATCCGGGGCATGTATGCGCGGGCGCGCCATGAGTCCGAGAACTGGGACGGCAAGCAGCTGATCACCCCCTGGTGAGGATCACGCCTGCCAGCAGCCATGCCTGAGAAACCGCGCCATCCGGGCTTCGTCGGCGCTGACATCGAGCCCCTGTGCTGCCAGCCATTCGTCGCTGTAAAGCGTCGAGGCATAGCGCTCGCCGGAATCGCAGAGGATGGAAACAATGGCACCGTCTTCTCCGCGCGCGGCCATCTCGGAAGCGATGCGGGCGCAAGCGACGAGGTTGGTGCCGGTCGAGCCGCCGACGCGCCGACCGAGATGACGCGACAACGCGCGCGCGGCGCCGATCGAGGCACGGTCGCTCACCACTTCCGCGCGGTCGATCACGCTGGGAACGAACGAGGCTTCGACGCGCGGACGGCCGATGCCTTCGATGTGGCACGGCTCGCCAGTGCCGGTGGATTGCGTGCGGTCGTGCCAATGGCGATGGAAGGCCGAGGAGGCAGGATCGGCAAGGCAGATGCGCGTGGGGTGGCGGTAGTAGCGCACGAAACGACCAATCGTGGCGGACGTGCCGCCGGTGCCTGCGCCGCAGACGATCCATGTCGGCACCGGATGCGGTTCGCGGCGCATCTGCGCGAAGATGCTTTCGGCGATGTTGTTGTTGCCGCGCCAGTCGGTTGCGCGTTCGGCGAAGGTGAACTGGTCCATGTGGTGCCCGCCGCACTCCGCCGCGATGCGCGAGGCGACCGCGTGAACCGTGCCCGGATCGGCGACCGCATGGCAGGTGCCACCCAGCGCTTCGATCGCCGCAATCTTCTCGCGCGCCGTGCGCTCGGGGATCACCGCGACGAACGGCAGGCCGAGCATCCGCGCGAAGTAGGCCTCGGATACGGCAGTCGACCCGGACGATGCCTCGACCACCGTCGTCTCCGGCCCGATCCAGCCGCTGCACAGGGCATGGAGGAACAGCGAGCGCGCGAGCCGGTGCTTGAGGCTGCCGGTCGGGTGGCTGCTCTCGTCCTTGAGGTAGATCGCGATGCCGGGGAGCGCAGGCAGCGGCACCGGCAGCAAGTGCGTATCGGCCGAGCGCGCATAGTCCGCCTCGATCCGCCCGATTGCCCAGTGGACCCATGCCTGATCCTGCATTTCCGACTTGCTCCCTTGTGTCCCTTGGCGAAGGGCCGGGCTTAGGCGAGGGGGGACGGCGGCTCAATGCCCGTTGCGGCCAACCATGCGGTGCGCAGCGTTTCGGGCGTGCCCGTGCCGAAGACGAAGCGGTCCGGCCGCACAAGCACGGCCTCTGCACCATGCTGGTCCAGCCAGCCGCCGAGCTCGCGGGCAAAGGGGGCCACACGGCCCGCCAGTGCACGGCGGGTGATGAGCAGAGCCTTGTCACCGACCGCATCGTCGAGCTTTGTGCCGGTTTCGGCAATCGCCTGCGGGAAATAGCTGCCCGCCCCCGCGCTGCCAGCCAGAATCGCCCCCGCGGAAATGGGCGGATAATCGGGCGGGCCGGACGGCAGCTTGCCCAGCGCCCGCCCGATCCGCATCCTGGTATCGCGCACGAAAGCCCCCCAGCGGCTCGTGGTGCAGACCATCTCGCCCATCATGATTGCCATCGCGATGGTGGCGCGCAGGTTCGGTTCGCGCTCGGGCTGATAGCTGTCGAGCAGGCTCTCGGGCGCGCCGTCACGGATCACGGCGGCGAGTTTCCACGCAAGGTTTGCCGCGTCGCGCAGACCCGAACACATGCCTTGCCCGGCAAACGGCGGGGTCTGGTGCGCGGCATCGCCAGCGAGGCAAACGCGGCCCTTGCGCCACTCCCGCGCAATGCGGGCGCGGAAGGTGTAGACCGCCTTGCGCTCCAGCCGGACCGCGCCCTCGACATTCCAGGGCTTCATCAGCCGCGCGATAAAGGCATCGTCGCTGACCTGCCCCGGAGTTTCACCCGGCAGGATCATGAATTCCCAGCGATGCCGCCCTTCGCCCATCAGCACGCACGTCGTCGGCCGCTTGGGATCGCAGATCTGCAAGTTTGTGGTGGGCAGGCGCGAGGGGTCGTCGACGAGCACATCGACGACCAGCCACGGCTCCTCGAAATCGAGATCGTCGAACACGATCCCCAAGGCCTTGCGCACCGGCGAGCGCGCGCCGTCCGCGCCGATCAGCCAGCGCGTGCGGATCGTGCGCGGGCCAGCGGGCGTGGCGATTTCGGCAGTCACCCCCTCGGCATCCTCGGTGAAGGCGCCGAGTTCCCAATTGCCGTGCAACGCTGCTTGCGGGCAGGCGGCAAGGCTTGTCCGCAGCGCCTGTTCCACCGAGGGCTGGTGGATCATGTTGGCGCCCGGCCAGCCGCCGGGACCGATCCGGTCCGACCCCTCGAAACAGAGCAGCACCTCGCCCCGTGCATTGCGGAACTCATAGCGCGAGGCGCGGCGGCAGGTGGCCATCACGGTATCGGCGGCGCCCGCTTCCTGCAGGATGCGCATGCCTTCGTGATCGATGTGCGCGGCGCGGGGGAGGGGATAGATTGCGCCCTCCTTCTCCGCGACGATCACCTTCACCCCGCGCTTTGCCAGCAGCACCGCCAGCGTGACGCCGGTCGGCCCGCCGCCCGCGATCAGGACATCGCAATCGAAGGACACCGCCTGTCAGCCCTCGGCGACCATGGTGGCCTCGATGTGACCCAGTCCGTCGATCTCGCAGCGCACCACATCGCCGGCCTTGAGGAACTGGCGCGGGTCCATCGCCGCGCCGACGCCGCCGGGGGTGCCGGTGAACAGGCAGTCGCCCGGTTCCAGTGTCATGCCGACGGAGAGATGCTCGACTTGGCTCCAGATGTTGAAAACGAGGTGTGATGTATTGGAATCCTGACGTTTTTCGCCGTTGACGAAGCAGCGTAGGCCAAGGTCGTGCGGATCGCCCACTTCATCGGCAGTGACGATCCATGGCCCCATCGGTGCGTGGGTGTCGAAGCTCTTGCCCAGCGACCATTGCGGCGAGGCGTGCTGCCATAGGCGTTCGGTCACGTCGTTGCCGACGCAGTAGCCGAAGATGGCACCTGCCGCGTCGGCGGCAGAGACGTGCTTGCCGCCCTTGCCGATCACCGCGACAAGCTCCACTTCGTAGTCGGTGGTCATCTGGCCCTTGGCGATCTCGACATCGGCATAGGGCGCGTTGACCGAAGTCTGGGCCTTGGTGAACCAGACCTGCCGCTCGGGCGTTTGCATATTCGATTCAGCGATATGATCGGCGTAATTGAGGCCGATGGCGAAAATCTTGCCGGGGCGCTGGACCGGGGCTTCGAGCGTGACATCGGCCAGCGGACGACCACCGCCCGCCGTCGCCTTGGCGGCCAGTTCGTCCTTCACCTCGTCCCACTGCCGGATCAGGTCGATCATCGTGCCCTCGACGCCGGTGTCGATCACGCGGTCGTCGACGACGATGCCGGTTCGGGTCGTGCCATCGGCGGTGTAGGTGGCGAGCTTCATGCGGGGGTTCCTTCAGGTTTGCGGCGGAAGAAGCGCAGCACGCGCAGGCGCAGCGCCATAAGGAAGGCGACGAGGCCGGCGGGCGGGGCGACCTTGCCGGCGAGCATCGGATGCGGCGCACCCCACTGGACGGCGAGCAGCGCCTGCATCGTCTGCTTGTTGGGCGGATCATCGGCGGTGAACAAGTCGCCGTCGGTCCAGTGTTCCAGCTCGTTGCCGAAGGGATCGAGCCAGTAGTCGAAGATCTGGCTGCCCATGATGTGGCGGCCCACACCCCATGCCGGTTTGCGCCCGGCGGCTTTCAGATGCTGGTGGCCAAGCATCAGGTCATCGAGATTGGCGACTTCGAACGCGGCGTGGAGCAGACCGGGCGGGCCGGGCAATTGTGCGAGGAACAGCGTGTGGTGGTCGCTGGGTATGTCGCCGCGGTCGCAGCGCAGGAACGCGCCGAGTGGGACGTCCTTCGCAGCCTCGACCTCATCTGAGGTCAAAAAGCCGAAGCGCGTCTTGTACCAGGCTTCGGAGGCGCGGAAGTCCTTCACGCGCAGCACCGCATGGCCGATGCGCTGGATATGCGCCGGGGCGCTCCGCAGCCGGACCGGCGCACGCTTGCGGGGTTTGTCGGCTGCGGTGTTGCGCGGCGGATCGGTGAAGGGCAGGGCGGGGCCGTGCGCGCTCTGGCCGGCCACGACTTCCACCTGATACCCGTTCGGATCGACAAGCCGAACCACATGGCCGCCGCCGGGCTCCTGCAGCGGCTCGACCGGCACGCTCTCGGCTGCCGCAAGTTTTGCCAAGTCTTCCATCGAAGCGGCGCGCAGGCCGACAGCGAGGAAGCGGGCTTCACCCGGTTCGGTGACATGCAGGAATGGCCGCCCGTCGCGGCCCCGGCCATAAAGCCGTCCGCCTTCTTCGAAGGTTTCGAACCCGAAGTCGGTGAGGAAGCTGCGCATCGCGGCAAAGTCGGGCGCGGCAAAGCGGACATGCGCGATGTCTTGGACCTTGATGACCGGCATGGGGCTCTCTCCCGACTGGCTCGCTGCAATGGTGGCGAATCGCAGTTGACTATATGGTCAAATATCTTGCTTTTGACCATATAGTCAAGTAGTGGAGGCGCATGGCATCGCTCCCCACTCTTTCACCCCGCGCCGCCCGCACCCGCAGCGCGCTGATCTCTGCCGGCTTTGAATTGCTGGCCGAAAAGCCCATCGATGCCATCCCGATCGACGAAGTTGTTGCCCGTGCCGGAGTGGCTAAAGGCAGCTTCTTCAATCACTTTGCCGACAAGCCTGCCTTCGCGTCCGCGATTGCCGAAGAGGTCCGGCGCGAGCTGGAAGACTGCATCACGGCGGCGAATGCGGCGGTCGAAGACCCGCTTGCCCGGATCGCGGGTGGCATGTGCGTGGGGGCAGCCTTTGCTTTGGCCGAGCCCAAGCGGACGACTGTGCTCCTGCGCAGCAATGCCAGTTCAACGCTGGCGTCCCATCCGCTCAACCGAGGGCTGGTGGAGGACATGGACGCTGCCGTGACCGCCGGACTGGTGCGCCAGGAAGCGCGGAGCAGCGGGGTGCTCTACTGGCTCGGCCTGTGTCAGGTTCTGCTGGCGAACCTCGTCGAGGAGCGCCCGGCACCCGAAGCGGCGCGCGACAGGCTTGGTGCCATGCTGCTGCTTGGGCTGACGGGGCTCGGTGCAAGCGAGGAACGGGCAAGCGCGATAGCGAAGGCCGCCTGCAAGGCGCTTTAGGCGGGGCCGCGCAGAACCACGGTGAGGTGGACCTTGAGCGGCTGCACCGGGTCCGCATTGGCCAGCCCGCGCGCCATGTCGAGCGGAGCATGCCAGTAGTCACCGGCGCCGACCGCGCAGGTCTCATCGCCCAGCGTCGCGATGCCGCGCCCGGAAATGACGTAGTAGAACTCCTCGTAAGCTCCGGTCCCATTGCGATCATCCGCATAGTGGACGTGGCTGCCCTCGGCGGCACCGGGGGGGATTTCGAGGATCAGGAACCGGGCCGGCGCGCCTTTGCCATCGAAGCGGAAGTGGCGAACGGAAACGCTGCCGGGCCCGCCGCGCATATTCTCCAGCACGTCGCGGCCTTCACGGTCATTCTCGATTGGACCTGCCGGCATGCCTACATCGAACCGAGCTTCATGAAGAACGACCAGCGTTCGGCGCGCAATTCATCGGCGGTGAGCGGCGCCAGGTCCGCCAGTTCCGCGCGCAGCGCGGTGCCGAGGCGCTTGATCGTCTCGGCATGATTGCGATGCGCGCCGCCGACGGGTTCGTAGATCACGCGGTGGATCACGCCGAGTTGCATCAGATCGGGCGCGGTCATCTTCATGGCTTCGGCAGCATCGGGCGCGCGGTCATTGCCACGCCAGAGGATCGAGGCGCAGCCTTCGGGCGAGATGACGGAGTAGACCGAGTGTTCCAGCATCAGCACGCGGTTCGCGCTGGCGAGCGCAACCGCCCCGCCCGAACCGCCTTCACCGACGATGACCGCGACGAGCGGGACGCCGATTTCCAGGCACTTCTCGGTGCTGCGGGCGATGGCTTCGGCCTGCCCGCGCGCTTCTGCATCGACGCCAGGGAACGCGCCCGGCGTATCGACCAGGGTGATGACCGGCAGGCTGAACCGGTCGGCAATATCCATCAGGCGGATCGCCTTGCGATAGCCTTCGGGCCGCGCCATCCCGAAGTTGTGCTTGAGGCGTGTGGTCGTGTCCTCCCCCTTGGCATGGCCGATGACCATGACCGCACGCCCGCCGAGCCGCGCAAAACCGCCGATGATCGCCTGATCCTCGCCGTAGAGCCGGTCCCCTCCGAGCGGAAGGAATTCGTCGAAGAGCCCCTGCACGTAATGCACGAAATGGGGCCGCTGGGGATGCCGCGCCACTTGCGTGCGCTGCCACGGCGTCAGGCGCGCGTAGAGATCCGCGAGCTGGCGGTGCGCCCGCTCGTCGAGCATCAGGGCTTCGGCCTCGCCGCTGCCGCTCTCGCGAAGCGCGGCGGCGCGCTTCGCGAGAGCTTCGATCGGCTTTTCGAACGACAGGTATTCCATCAAGCGTCAACTATACCGTCATCGACATCCCGCGATAGATGCGCGCACGATAGCGCGAATCCTCGGCATCCGGGAGGGGGGTGCCGACAAGCAGCACGGCGCGGGCAAAGCGCTTCACTTCTTCCAGATGCTCATCAAGATCCCGCGGCTCTTCCGAACGGACGCGGCGGGTGAGGTTGATCTGGTTGACCGGCGCGCCGTGGACAAGCCGCTCGTTCTCCACCGCCAGCGTGGCAGTGAACGAGTGGAGCGTCGTCTTGATGAAGTTGGCGAGCGCGAAGGCCGGGCTCTTGTCGCCCATCGGCACGTCGGGCGAGACGAGAACGAGCTGGCAATCATCGTAGAGCGAAGCCTTGCGGGCGACGCGGAAGTGATTGGTCAGGTTGTCCTTGACGAGACCGCGGAACTCCTCGGGCGTCAGCAGCGCATCGGTCGCGAAGAGGCGGGTGGGGAGCGCCTGCATCGGGGTCGAGACGATCGTGGTCGGGTGACCCCAGCGGCGGATCGCCTCGTCCATCGCGGCTTCGACGCCGCCATCGAGTGCGACGTACTCCACCGGCGGGTTCTCGATATCGTCGAGCTGGTCCTTCACCGCGGTGTAGCCCGCCTCGCTCCCGGTCATCATCACCACGCGCGCGACGTGGCAATCGGCGATGAACTGGCGTGCGGTCTCGGCGAGGTAGTCGGTCAGGTGCTCGCCGATCATCCACACTGTGCGGCCGCGCATCTGGTCGAGCCGCTCCTGCTTGGGGCTGCCGAACAGCTCGCGTTCGGTGGTCGAGCGTTCGACGCTGAGACCGCCCGAAGGCATGAAGGTCTCGCCCGAGACGGCGCGGTCGGCGAGGAAGAACACGGTTGCCTGCGCGACATCGGTCTCGGTCGGCATCTTGCCGAGAAAGAGCTGCGAGAGCACGCCGGTGCCGACCTTCTTGGCCTCGACCGCGATCTTGTCGGCGGGCAGGAAAGGCTGGTCCTCGGGCGGGGTCTTGAGCAGCCAGTCGCGGTCGGCTTCGGGCGTGGCGGGCCGCGCGCCCCATTCCGGGCTGTCGAGGAAGTAGCCCGCACCGCGCAGACGGCTGACGAGCTTGGCCGCGATGTCCGGCGTCATCAGGTAACGGTCCCAGGTGCACACGCCGTCACCTTCGCGCGCGCAGGCCAGCGCCAGCTCGCGGATCTCGCGCGGGTTGTTGGTGTCGTGCGACATGCGGACGGTGTCGTTGCGCGAAAGGCGGCTGAGCAGCGCCTCGACGCGCACGCCCCGGCGCAGCGACTTGACCGCCGCCGCGTGGATCGCATTGAGCCGCTTGTTGGCAAGGATCAGCTTGCCGCGCCGCTCGAACAGGCCGGGCTTGCCGCCGGTGCCGGAGAGGCGGTCGCCATCGACCGGGCCGGGGGCAATCGCGTTGAACTGCACTTCGGGCCCGAGATGGCGCGCCATCGATTCCACCATCGCGCGCTGGCCGGACTTGGAAGCGGCGTAGTCGGCGCGGTTGGGGTAGGCGACCGCGAGGTACTTCTCGCCGCCGAAGTAGGACGAGACGTTGAGCACGTAGCCCGAGCCTTGCGCCTTCATCAGCGGCACGACGTGGTGCATCAGCACGAAGTTCGAGATGAGATTGGCGTCGAGCGTGTAGTTCCACGCGTCGACGCTCATGTCGACGACCATTTCTTCCGCGCCCGCGACGCCGGCGTTGTTGATCAGGTAGTCGATCCGTCCGAAGGCCTTGATCGTGGCGTCGACCGCGGCCTTGAGGCTGTCGAGATTGCTGACGTCCATCCCGGCCATCGTCTGCACCCGGCGTTCGACGCCCGCGAAGCCGATGTCCTCCAGTTCGCTGACGATGCGCGCGCGGGCCACCGCTAATTCGCTTTCGCGGCGCGCGACCATCATGACCTTGCCGCCCGCCAGCGCGAGAAGCCGCGCGACCTGCCCGCCGATACCCGCCGAACCGCCGGTGATCAGCGCCACCTTGCCGAGGTGCAGGCCGGTGATGTTCTCGCTGAAGCCAGCCATTGCCTTGCGCGCGCCGGTCGCCTCGCCGATGCTGCGGGGGACGTAGAGCGTGACTTCGGCGATCTTGCTTTCCTTGATGAGGACGCGGGCGGCATGACCGGCGGCGAAGCGGGTGCATTCGCTTTCGGCATTGGTGAAGCGCACGATCTGGTTGCCCCATTCGCCCTGGCGGCGGCGGCCGTGGGCGACGTCGATCTCGCTTTCATCGCGCCAGATGCGGATCAGCTGCTCGATCGCGGCGCGCAGCACGTTGGCATAGACGTTGTCCTTGCCGTCGCTGGCGTTCGACATGAAGATGAAGCGCGGGGCCTGCAGCAGCGAACCGTGGCGCTTCCAGTAGCGGCTGAGCGTGCGGGCGAGCGCCATCGCGCCGACGAGTTCGACATCCATGAAGGTGTCGATCATGTCGTCTTCGGCATCGACCAGACGGCCGCCGAATTCGCCCGGGCCGAACACGGGCAGGAAGATGGCGCCGGTGATCGGCGTCTTGCTTTCGGTGTAGTCGGCTAGCGCGGCTTCGATGCTCGCGGGTTCGGTGCGGTTGAAGCGCACGATGGTGAGCGCCCCACCACTCTCTGGGCCGATTCCTTCAGCCTTGGCACGGGCCTGCGCGATGGCGACGTCGGCCTGGCGCGGTACGCCGAGCAGCACGCTGGTGCCGCAGTTGATCTGGATCCTGGCGATCTCGAGCGCTTCTTCCCAGTTCTCGCCCGCGACAATCAGGATCGCGAGCCCGGCGCCGTCCATCGAGCGCATGGTCGGGCGAGCGAGGTAGGTCGCGCGCTCTTCCTTGCGGACGGTCATGCCGTGGGTCACTTCGAAATCGTGGCCGTTGTAGGCGGCGGACTCGTCGCTGCCGAGGAACACGCAGGTGGTCGCGATATCGTCGGGCACCGGGAAGGTCTTGGCCTTGGGCGCGCCGCCGGTGCTGCGCTCCAGCGACATCATGTCGAAGAAGGTGTTTGCGGTCGTTCCGTCCTCGTCGCCGCGCGCCTTGTCCATCGCGGCGAACACGGTGCGGATGCGCTCGCTTTCGATGGGGCCGGGGAAGACGAGATTGACGCGGATGCCGCGCGGCCCGAGTTCGAGCGACAGCTCGCGCGACCACGCGTTCATCGCCGCCTTGGGGACGACATAGGCCGCGCGCGCATAGTAGGGCGTGCGCGAGAAGATCGTCGATACGTTGATGATCGAGCCGCCCTCCGGCATCGCCGCGGCGACGGTGCGGGCAAGGTTCCACGCAACGCCGAAGATGTTGCGCATCGCGGCGGGGACAGTCTCGGTGTCGTTAGCGCCGCGCTTCTGCAGGGCGGCGAGCTCTTCCTCGTCGAAGGGCAACTGCTCGATCGTCTGCTTGGGGCCAGCCGAGCCTGCATTGTTGACGAGGATATCGATCTGCCCGAAGCGGCGGACGACATCGGCCACGGCATCGCGCACCGACTGGGCATTGCCGCCATCGAGGATGACCGTGGCGAGGCGGGTCGCGTCGACGCCGCTCGCCTCGCGCATGGCCTGCGCGGCGGCTTCGAGGCGCGCCTCGGTGCGCCCGGTCATGACGACCGTCGCGCCCTCGGCGAGGTAGTGGCGCACGATATAGCCGCCAAGATTGCCGGCGGCGCCCGTGACGAGGGCGACCTTGCCGGCGAGGCGGCCGGTTGCCGTGGTGGCGGCTTGCGGTGCGGGATCGATGGTCTTTGCCTTGGCCATGTCACTCTCCTGAAGATTGCGCGGCGATTGCGGCGCGGGATTGAGGTGGAATCTGGCCTGGGGAGGGCAGCGGGAGGTGGGGGTGCCGCTAATGCGGACTCTTTGGTCTATGCATCGGCGCCCTCCGCTTCGGTCAAGGCCCCAAGGACGGCCCAAGCCTCGAGCAGCGCATCGCGGCTGCGCAGGCCCATAGCGGGGAGGGCGTGGTTGACGACATAGGTCGCGCCCGAATGGCGGTTGTCCCACATCGACTGGTGCGCTTCGGGAAGGCCGTCCCACGAGACGACTTCGGGCTCGGTAACTTCGAGCAGGCCCGCGGCGATCATGTCGTTCATGCGCGCGACTTCGAAGGCGTTGCACAAGTGCGTGCCGAGGATCGAGGCGGTGGGCATCAGGATCTTGCGCTGGCGGGTCCAGACCTGCGGCGCGTAGAAGGTGAAGCGGCTGCCCGCGCAGTCCTCGGCGAAGACGACGCGGCCGGTGAAGGGCTTCACCAGCGAGGTCGAGACGCCGAGCGTGTCCTGACCCGGGCGCTCGAACACCAGATCGGGCGCGCCGCGCGGATTGTCCGCCGAGCGCAGGATCTTGCCGATGGCCGAGCCGAACGGCTTCATCACGCGGTCCTGATAGTCGCGCACCGCCGCCTTGAAGACTTCGATGTCGACCTTGGCATCGGGCAGGCGCGGCATCGTGTCGGGCCAGAGGAAGTTGTCGCCCTCGCGGCGGCGGATGGATTCGAGGCTGACGATGCCTTCGATGGCATCCTCGAGACCGAGCGAGCCGAGGAATTCGCGCTGGCCGTCCGTTGTCGTCGCGACGACGCTGCGGGCATTGAAGCGGCGCGCGGCTTCGATGATCTCGAGACCCATGTCGTCCAGCAGCGCGTCCGAGCCGGGGCCGTAGTAGATCAGTACCGCCTCGCCGCCGCGCAGCGCGGCGCGGCGCAGCATTTCCTCTGGGCTCGCCGTGCCGGGCTTGCCCATGAAGCTGAAGTGATAGCCCGAGGAGGCGCCGTAGAACGCCAGCGTACCGCCCTCGGCCAGAAGCTGGAAGCTGCGCGGGAAGGCGGTTTCGCCGGCGTGGCTGACGACATAGTCCGCCAGCTTGCCGCCGTTGAGCGCCTTGTATTCCTCGATCAGCGGCGCGCCAGCCGCTTCCCAGCGCTGCGCTTCGGCCTTGTCTTCCGGCACCGTGGTGTAGAGCGCCGCAAAGCGCGGGTCCTTGCGGTTGATCGCACCGACCGCGCCCTGCTGGCCGGTGATGAAGGCGGCGCGGTCCGGGCTGGAGACGAGACCCGTGACCTGCAGGCCGGTGCGGACCGAGGAGCGCAGAGCGTCGAGGCCAGTGCCGGTGGCCGCGCCTTCGACGAAGAGCGTGCGGCCCGGTGCGATCTGCAGCGTGGTGAACAGGCAGCGCGAGATCGTGCCGAGGTTGAGCACATAGCTGCCCGCCTGCTCCAGCGTGAGGTTCGGCGGCACCTTGTGCATCTGCGGGGCCTGCACGGTCAGGAACTGCGCGTGGCTGCCGGTCTCGGTCTCGTAGCCCTGGATCGAGAAGTCCGCGTACATCGGGTCGTTGCCGACCGCGGGCGAGAGCAGATCATTGGTGCCCGAATAGACGGTGACGAGATCGCCGACCTTGATGCGACCCTCGGCGCGCGTCTCGCTGCCGAGCGCGGCGACGAGCGCGATGCCGCCCGAGCCGGTGATCTGCACGTCCTCCTCATGCGCATCGAAGGGCGAGACGGGAATGCCGGTGAGCGCCCAGATGTCGTTGAAGTTGACCTCGCTGGTCAGCATGTAAAGCAGCGCTTCGTTGGGCGCGGGCTCGGGCACCTTGACGATCAGTTCCTTCTCATGCGTCGCGGGCGGGCCGAAGCGTGGGGCGCCGGTATCGGGATCGCGGGCGATGCCGAAGGCATACTGGTAGGGCGGGATCGCGGTGACGCCGGGGTAGAACGGCGCGCCGACGGGGAGCAGGTCGCCATTCGCTTCCAGCTGCGCGGCGCGGCTCTCGTGCTCGCTGTCGATCCACACGCCGTCGCGGCGGACGGGGAGCGGGGGCGCGACCTTGTCCATGAACTGGCGGATGCCGGTCTTGCCGCCTTCGGGATCGACAATGGCTTCGGCGAACAGCGCCGCCTCGCGGGCGAGACCGGCGGACATGCCCGAGGCAAGGCCGGTGCGGACTGCATCGAGCGCGCGCTCGCCCGCCTTGCCGCGTCCGGCCCAGTCGAGCTGGCGCAGGATGCGCTGGAGGAAATCGTCAGTGAGCACGGCGTCGAGATCGACTGTGGAGGGCTTCTCCCACCCCATCGTCGCTTCCTCGCGCGCGGCGAAGGCCTTGCCGAGCGGGCTGTCTGCGCCGCGCTTCACCCAATCGCGGACCATCGCGTGGGCTTCGGTAAGGGCATCGCGGGGGCCATCGGCGAGCGCATCGACAAGGCCGATGGCCTCAGCCTGTGCCGCATCGATGCTGCGGCCGCCGAGGATCAGATCGAGCGCATCGCGCACGCCCGTCGCGCCGTGCCGGTCGGCCAGCAGGCGGGGGAGGCGCTGCGTGCCGCCATAGCCCGGAAGCAGGCGCAGGCGGATTTCGGGCTGGCCAAAGCGAGCCGTCGTTTCCGCCACGCGGACATGGCAGGCCAGCGCGAATTCCATCCCGCCGCCGAGCGCAACACCTTGCACCGCCGCGATGCACGGCTTGCCCATCAGCTCGATCTTGCGGAAAGCAAGCTGCGCGTTGTTGGGCAGCACCGTCGCTTCGTCGTGGCTGTGGATCTCCTCCAGCATCTGCCGGATATCCGCGCCCGCAACGAACGAGCTTGTGCCTTCGCCGGTGAACACGACTGCGACAACATCGTCCTTGCGGCTGAGGTGATCGACCACGATGACGAGTTCGTCGATCGCGCGCTCGTTGAGCGCGTTGACCGGGGCGTTGGTGACGGTGACCGTGGCGACGCGCTTGCCGGGGGCGACCGCGTTGTATTGAATGAGGAAGTAGCGATAGCGCTCGAACAGCGACTGCTCTTCGGACAGACGCTGCTGGCGCTGCCATGCGTCGATCGCGGTCTTGAGCTCGGTCAGGCTTTCCGGGTTGCGCAGGGTGGTGACGTCACCCAGATCGCCGCCCTCGACCAGCGCGCGGACCATGCGGCGCATGTACTTGCCCGAACGCGTTTCGGGGAACTGGCTGACTTCGATGAAATCCGCCGGAACCGCGACCGCGCCCTTTTCGGTGCGGACAAGGTTGAACAGGCGCTGGCGGTCTTCCTCGGTGAGCTTGCGGCCCGCAACGGGGACCACGAACGCGAGCGGGGTCAGCCCCTTCTCGCGATGCGGTGCGCCGACGACGAGGACGTTGCCGACCGGAGAATTGGGATCGAGCGCCTTGTCGCGCAGGACCGCGCCTTCGATTTCCTCGGTGCCCATGCGGTGGCCCGAGACGTTGATGACGTCATCCGAGCGGCCATGGAACGAGAACGAGCCATCGGGGTGCGCGATGGCGAAATCGCCCTGGGTATAGGCCCAGCTGCCCTGCCAGCGGTTCCAGTAACCACCGACCCAGCGCCCCGCATCGCCCTTCCAGTCACCTTGAACGCTGCCGTCCTTGACGTGGAAGTTTGCGACATCGCCCCAGATGGTGCGGGCGAGATAGGGGTAGGGGGCGGCAATGACGATCTCGCCCTTCTCGCCCGGTTCGGCGCGGCGCCAGGTGACGCCTTCGCTGCCGGTGCGGGTGAAGGGGGTCTTGCCGGGCACGGCGTTCTCGTCCTCGACCCACACATCGCCGACGATCCACGGCAGCGGGAAGGCGTGGGCATCGGCCTTCAGCGGATAGTCCGCGTTGCCGTAGAAATGCGTCCAGGCAATGCCGCCGTGCTCGGTCGCCCAGTAGGAGTTGATGTATTGCCGGGTCACATGCTCCATGCCGAAGGCCTGCACGGAGGGTGAGGTCGGCTCGGCGCAGAACGTGGCGACGCGCAGGTGGCTCATGTCATAACGTTGGACGTCGGCGAGGTTCGACGGGTCCGACATAATCGACTTCAAGAAGGTGACGCCCGCCTTGAAGATCGTCACCTTGTGGCGCTCGATCATCGAGGCGAAGCGGCCCGCGTGCGGGAAGACCGGCGAACCTTCGGAGACGACCGTGGTGACGCGGCTGAGAAGCGAGGCGGAAATCTGATAGCTCTGCCCGGTGATCCAGCCCGGATCGGCGACGACGAAGATCGTGTCGCCGGGGCGTGCGTCGAAGGCGACCCGCATCGATTCCGCGATCCCGGCGGTATAGCCGCCATGGACGTGGACGATGCCCTTGGGCTTTCCGGTCGAGCCCGAGGTGTAGATGAAGAACAGCGGGTATTCGGAATCGACGGCAAGCGGCTTGGAACTCGCCCAGATGGCGCGGACGAAATCGGCGTCGGGGAGCGCAAGCAGGGCTTCCTCGCTGGCGACACCGGCCTTCTGGAGGATCGTCTCCAGCGCGGCGTCGGTCAGCTCGTGGCTCCAGCGGTCGCGCTCTTCACGCCACACGATATCGGGCTGCGCGGTGTGGCGCACGACGATCACGGTATCGACGCGCGGGGGCAGGGTGACGAGGCTGGAAGCAATGGCAAGGCGGACGCGGGCGGCATCGCTGGAACCGATGCGGCCGGTTTCGCCCAGCTTGATAAGGGCACGGCCGACGCCGCGCATGACGTCGGAGCGTTCGACGGTGACTTCGCCCGCCAGCGTTTCGGCGACGGTATCGGTGATGACGGCAGCATCCTCGGCGGGCAGGCCGAAGTCGGTCGCGGCGAGAACGGACAGCGCGGTCATGACCGTCACGTAGTTGTCGAGCGCCGGGTCGGTATAGGCCGTCTTGAACGCGGCAACCTGCGCGTTGCGGTAGCTGCCGTCCGATGTGACGATCACGCGCGCACCGGCATCGGCGATGCGGTCGGACAAGGTCTTGTCGCTGAAGCCGCCGAACACGGCGGTGTAGACAATGCCGAGCCGCTTGGCCGCTTCGGTCCAGAAGATCTGCGGCACGATCGACGGCATGTTGAGCGCGATGCGGTCACCCGCCTTGAGGCCGAGGTCTTCGAGCGCAACGGCGCACTTGGCCACTTCGAGCAGCAGGCGCTTGCGGGTGACGGTGAAGGTATCGACCGGCGCGCCGCGCCCGCCGTCCGCCGCCATGTCCCAGCGGTCGCCTTCGAAAATCAGCGCGGGTTCGGCGCCGTGTCCCGAAAGGACATGGCGGTCGATCTCATTGAAAGCGGCGTTGGTGCGGGCGCCAGTGAACCAGCGCCAGTGCGGCGGGGTGCTGTCGTCGAAGGCCTTGGTCCAGGGGACGAAGCTGGCCGGGAGTTCAGGCGTGACGGGGGCGCCGGTGGCGGCGTCCCAGCCGCTCCAGGCGCCTGCATCATTGCGGGTGAGCCAGGCGCCATCGGGGCCACAATTGGCGACGAACCAGTGGATGCGCCGGGCGGCGATGTCGCCATGGAAGGCGCCGGGATCGGCGAGCGCGGCAGCGCGCATGGCTTCCCAATCCGCAGCTGTGCGCACCGGATTGATCTCGGCCTGCGGGGCCCTCTCGATGATCTGGGCCTCGGTCATGACCGAATCGCCTCTCCCTTCTTGTGTTACAAAAGGTAGGGAGCCTCATTGCGCGAGGCTTGGCAATATCATCACCCAAAAGGGCTGAAACCCGCAAGAAACTGCGAAAAATCGCGTGTAACAGGAAATATCGTTTGTTTCCCGCAGTATGACCGAAACGGCCCTATTGAGCAGTCTGGTTCGCCGCCGCGCGTCCATTGGAACCATATTGGTTCGTAGGGCAAATGTCGTGGCAAGTCGTTTTCGTGCGGTTATCCACAGGATAAGTGACGAGATTTTTTCCAGAATGTAACGCTGCGTGAAGCGGTTCGGTGCGGAGCTGCAGCGACGGTGAAAGCACCGAAACAGCTACGGGCGGTTAGCAAATGCGATTTTCAATGCCCCTTGGGGCATGTGCGACGCGCCGAACGAATAACGCTGCCTGTTGCAGCATGGACGCACATTCCGGCGCTATCGGCCTGCCGCAACCCCGAGTTCGGTCTCCATCATCCGCCGCATCTCGAACTTCTGCGCCTTGCCGGTGACCGTCATCGCGAAGC
The DNA here is from genome assembly GCF_001296055.1 of Novosphingobium sp. AAP93. Classification (NCBI taxonomy): domain Bacteria; kingdom Pseudomonadati; phylum Pseudomonadota; class Alphaproteobacteria; order Sphingomonadales; family Sphingomonadaceae; genus Novosphingobium; species Novosphingobium sp. AAP93. The sequence continues at coordinate 13,711 of NZ_LJHZ01000092.1, read as the reverse complement.
TTTCGACGACGCGGACATGGCGCGGAACCTTGTAGTGCGCGATGCGGCCGCGGCAGTGTTCGAGCACGTGCTCGGCCTCCAGCATGGCCCCGGCGCGGGCGATCACCCAGGCGCAGACTTCCTCGCCGTACTTTGTGTCGCTGACGCCGAAGACTTGCGCATCGGCGATGTGCGGGTGGGTGAGGAGGAACTCCTCGATTTCGCGCGGGTAGATGTTCTCGCCGCCGCGGATGATCATGTCCTTGATGCGGCCGGTGATGCGCACGTAGCCCTTGGCGTCCATCGTCGCGAGATCGCCCGAATGCATCCAGCCCTCGGCGTCGATGGCCTCGGCGGTCTTGGCCGGATCGTCCCAGTAGCCGAGCATGACGGCATAGCCGCGCGAGCAATATTCGCCCTGCTCGCCGATGGGCAGCGTCTGCCCGTCCGGCCCGACGATCTTGGCTTCAGCATGGGGATGGACGCGCCCGACGGTGCCGACGCGCTCTTCCAGCGGATCGTCGACGGCGGTCTGGGTGGTGAGCGGGCTCGTCTCCGTCATGCCGTAGCCGATGGTCACCTCGCGCATGCCGAGCTTGTCGATGACTTGCCGCATGACGGTGACCGGGCAGGGGGAGCCCGCCATGATCCCGGTGCGGAGCGTGGAGACGTCGGTCGTCTCCAGTTCCGGCCGGCCGAGCACGGCGATGAACATGGTCGGCACGCCGTAGAGCGCGGTGCAGCCTTCGGCCTCGACCGCCTGCAGCACGGTGGCGGGATCGAACGCCTCGCCCGGATAGACCATCGCCGCGCCGCTGGTGAGCGCGGCCATGTTGCCCAGCACCATTCCGAAGCAGTGGTAGAGCGGCACGGGAATGCAGATGCGGTCTGCTGCGGTCAGCGCAATCGTCTGCGCGGTGAAGTAGCCGTTGTTCAGGATATTGCGGTGGGTGAGCGTCGCGCCCTTGGGGAAGCCGGTGGTGCCGCTGGTGAACTGGATGTTGATAGCATCGTCCGGCCCGAGCGCGGCGGCGGCGCGTTCCAGTGCTTGCCGATCGGCGGGCGCGAGGAGGGCCTGCCACGGCAGGAAACCGGGGTGCGTTTCCGGTCCGATGGTGACGATGCTGCGCAGGTGCGGCAGGCGATCGCGGCCGATCTCGCGCAGCATGGCGAGGTAGTCGCTGGTCTTGAAGCGGGCGGCGGTGACGAGCAAGCTGCAGCCGACCTTGTTCAGCGCGTACTCGACTTCGTTGACCCGGTAGGCCGGGTTGATCGTGACGAGGATGGCACCGATCCTTGCGGTGGCGAACTGGATCAGCGTCCATTCCGCGCAGTTGGGCGCCCAGATGCCGACGCGGTCCCCCTTGTTGACGCCAAGCTGCAGCAGACCGGTTGCCACCTGATCTACTGCGGCATCGAGCGCGGCCCACGAATAGCGCTGGCCCTGATGGCATGACGCAAGGGCCAAGCCATCGGGCCAGCGCGCGGCGGCCTCGCGCAGGGCCTCCCCGATAGTCACGTCGAGCAGGGGTGTCGCGGTCGACCCCTTGGCATAGGACAGCGCGCTGCCAGGCATGGTCCTCTCCCGGGCGGGGAAGCCTTGTCCGGCCTCTCCCGCCGCTTGTTTTCAGATCAGAACTTCACGCCCGCGGTCACGCCGTACATCCGCGGATTGCCGATGTGGTTGTAGTCCAGACCGAAGCCGGTCAGGTCGATGCGCGAGGTGAAGTAGAACTTGTTGCCCAGATTGCGCGCCCAGGCCGAGATGCTGTAGCGCCCGTCGCTGCTGTTCCAGTCAAGGTGCCCGCCGAAGAGGGCGTACGAGGTCTGGCGCAGGCGCGGGATGTTGATGTTCTCGAAGAACTGGCTCGACTGGTAGGCCACTTCGGGGTGGAACGAGATCGCGCCGAACTTGCCCTGCACCATCGTCCAGTCGAAGCTGGCGTTGAAGGTGAGCGTCGGCGCGTTCGAGAGGCGGTTGCCCGCGACGTTGACGCCGCTGACGATGCCCTGCTGGATCCGGGTCGAGAGCAGGCCCAGCCCGCCGTGGAAGGTGAAGGTGTCGCTCGGGCGGACCGTCAGCTCGACTTCACCGCCATAGAGCCTGGACTTGGGGATGTTGAGCAGCTGCTGCGAGGCATCCGCCGGGTTCACGTTGATGAACTGCTGGTTTTTGTAGTTGTAGTAGAACGCCGCCATGTTGAGCGTGATGCGGCGATCCCAGAACTGGGTCTTGGCGCCGGCTTCGAAGGAGGTGACCTGTTCGGCCTTGGCGACGCCGAGCTCGACCGGTGCGAAGAAGGCCTGCGCATTGAAGCTCGGCGCGCGGTAGCCGCGGCTCACGCTGGCGTAGAGCAGGTCGCCGCTCGCCAGCTTGTAGTCGATGCCGATCTTGCCCGAGACGTTGTTCTGCGTGAAGCGCAGGTCCGAGAGCGGGATCAGGTTGGCGACGAAGCTGTCGTCGACGCCGAGCGCGTCGGACTTGAAGCCGGTCTGCGCGCCGGTGTCGTGGGTGTAGCGCAGGCCGCCGCGCAGCGTCAGCGCGTCGGTCAGCTTGTACTTGAGGTCGGTGTAGAGCGCGAAGCTCTTCTTCACCTGATCGAACTGGTTGCGGATCTTGCAGGCGACCGGCAGGGCGTCGGCGCAATCCTGTGCGTTGATCACGCCGTCACTGTTGGCGTCGGTGCCGTTGAAGACTTCGAGCGTGGTCTCGTTGAACACCTTCTCGCGGTTGAAATAGGCGCCGACGATGAAGTCGAACGGACCGCCGGTGTCGCTGGTCAGGCGCAAGTCCTGCGCGAACTGGCTGGCGCGATCGAAGTAGGGCACCTCAAGATTCTGCGCGCGGATGCCGTCGGTGTCTTCCTTGAAGAACAGCGTGCCCTTGTCATAGCTGGTGATGCTGGTGATCGCGAGCGTATCGGAGACATCGTAGTTCACCGTGAGCGCGACCGAGGTCGTCACGGCGCGGCGCTTGGTCGGCACGTTGGAGTCGATCTGGAACTGGCTGAGGCCCGGGCGGTTGACCGCTTCGGGCTGCGCGTAGATGCCGTAGTTCTGAGGGTTCTGGAAGCTGTGCGAGGCACGCAGCGTGATCTTGAGGCGGTCGCTGGGCTCGAGTTTCAGCGTGCCGCGGATGCCCCATTCATCGGTGCTGGCGAGATCGGGGAAGCCCGGGTTGACGTTCTTGAACCAGCCATCGGCCTTGGCGAAGGTGCCGGCGACACGCAGCGCGGCCTTCTCGCCCAGCGGCACGTTGACCGCGCCATTGAGATCGACGCGGTTATAGTTGCCGTAGCCGGCGTTGAAATAGCCGCTCGTCTCGCCAAGCTTGGCATCGCGGCTGATGAGGTTGACCGCGCCGCCGGTGGTGTTCTTGCCGTAGAGCGTGCCCTGCGGGCCGCGGAGCACTTCGACGCGCTCGATATCGTAGAGCGCGATGCCAAGGAACGCGAAGTTGCCCTTGTAGACTTCGTCGTAATAGGTCGCGACCGGACTCGACTGGTTGAGGCTGAAGTCCGACATCGAGACGCCGCGCAGCGCGAAGATCGGTGTGTTGTCGCCCACGGTCGAGGTGAGCTGGAGGTTGGCGACCTTGTTGACGAGGCTATCCACGCTGGTGATGCGCGACTTGGCCAGCGCTTCGCCGCCGATCGCCGACACCGAAATCGGCACCGACTGCAGGTTTTCCGAACGCTTGGCGGCGGTCACGACGATCTCGCCGCTTTCGCCCGCATCGGTTGCGGTTTCGGCTTGCGCGGTTTGCGGAGCCTGCTGGGCGAACGCGGGCTGCGCCGCGAGCATCAGCGCCAACGGGGCGACCAGCGCGGCGCTGGAAAGATAGACGGTCCTCATGATTGTTCCCTCGCTTCTGTTCAAATTTCCCCGAGTATTCTCATTGTTCGGAATGCGTCTTGGCAAAACCGGCCACCAGTCGTGCTCTTGTGGCGGCACGTTCGAGCCGGAGCGGGTTCTGGCGAAGACGTCCGATTTCTTCGGCCGTGTAGGGCCTGAAGTCTTGCGGCAGGTGGGCCGGATCGAACTTGTATATGGTCCAATTTACCAGATTGGCCAAACGGTCATCAGGAAGATCCACAGTGGCGACACCCGGTACGCGGCCGATGAATTCCCGCCCGCCCGGAACGCTGAGGAAGCGGGCGACAATGCCTTTCATCGGCGGGTTGGAGTGATCGTCGCCGCTGCCATCGGGCCGGTGGCAGCCCTGGCACTTGAGCTGATAGTCAGTGCGCGCTTGGTAGGCATCGCGCACGCCCGGGATGGCCGCCTCGTCCGCCTTCACAACCGCGCCCGCCGCGAGCGGGAGCGCGATCAGCAGGGCGAGGCGGCCGGGCTTCATTGGCCGCCTGCCGCAGCGTGGAGCTTGCCGACATCCTGCGCGGAAAGCGCAGCGCCGCCGGCGCGGATGCCTGCGACTTCGGCTTCGGCGAATGGCTTGAACTCGGGGCCGGTCTTGGCGATCTCGGTGCCGACGTGGTTGAGCACCGCCGCGACCGAGGCATCGTCAAGCGTCGCCTGCGCGGGCATGACCCCGGCGTAGGGCTTGCCGCCGACCTTGATCGGGCCGCTGACCCCGCGCGTGACGACCAGCGTCAGGTAGCGGCGACCCGCTTCGCTGGAAGCCATGACGCGGAAGTCTTCGCCGAGCGGTGGGAAAACGCCGGGGACGCCTGCGCCGGTCTTGGTGTGGCAGGCCGCGCACCGACCATAGATCGCGGCGCCGTCCGCTGCGGCATGGACCGGCAGCGTCAGCGCAGCAAGCGCCGCTGCGCCAACCCCGATGGCGAGGAGAGACGCGCGCATCACTTGGCCGCCGGAAGCGCAACGCCGATGACCGCGGCCACCGAGCAATTGTATACCGAGCTCTCCGAGCCGAGGCACCAGTTGTAGTCGTTGTTCGACTGCGGGCGGACCTGCGGGCGGTCGCCTTCGTTGCGGTTGCACAGGCACTGGCCGCACGAGGAAACGCCGCAGCAATCGTTGTAGCTGATCACATAGGCGCGGCCGTCGGCCGGGTTCGTGCAGGTACCGATCCAGGTGATGGGCGACATCTCGGTACCCGGCGGGCAGGTGTTGACCGAACCGCCGCAGCACGAGCAGAGGAAGCCGTCGATCGCGCAGTAGCGCCAGTAGTCGCAGCTCGCGCGGTCGCCGGGGTCCTGTTCGAGCCCGGAGATGATGGCAGGCCGGGCGGCGCCGGCGCCATGGGGGCCGTGCGGCGCTTCCGGGGCAGGGGGCGTGGCGGCGCGGGCGACCGGGAGGAGCGGGATCGAGGCGGCGCCCGTCATCCCGGCGCCGAGCCACGCCAGCAGCGAGCGGCGCGAAGTGCCCCGGGCGATCCCGCGCGCGAGGTTTTCGGTGATCTTGTCGAAACGCGCCATGGGTCAGGCCTCCTGATGGTTATGTTGGCGGCGGGCCAGATAGTCCTGGATCGAGGCGACGCCCCGCTCCTTTGCCTCGAAGAGGCTTTCGAGATGTTCGCGGCTGTTGACGAGGCCGAGCGAGGCGACGCGGCCTTCCTCGTCGAGCAGCACCGCATAGGGCAGCTTGGAGACGCCGAAGGCGCGTCCGAGCGCTTCGGAGAGCACGACTGGCAGGCTTTCGAGGCCGTGGTCGCGCACCATCGCGAGATAGCCGGGCTTGCCCCCGTCGCCCGCGACGACGATGTCGAGCCAGCCCGCTTCGGCGCGCGCGGCGCTGCGCACGATGGGGAGCAGCGACTTGCACATCGGGCAATCGGGCGAGGCGAAGAACAGCAACTGGCTGCGGCCCTGGCGCTGTCCGCCGATGGCAATGCCGACGCCGTTCATGTCGGCGAGCGTCATCGGCGTCGCCTTTTCGCCGAGCGCGACCTTCTGGTGCAGGGTCAGCGCGCCGGCGGGAGCGATCCGCTCGTGCAGGATGCCGACCTGCCGCGCGAGTGCAGCAATCAGCAGGGCCTGGACGATCACGGCGGTCCAGAGGAGGATCTGGCTTGTCAGCATCATGCGGCCTTCCCCAATGAGGGTTTCCAATGCGGGGCGGGGATGGCGAGCAGTTCGCTGGCGCCGAGGTAGAGTGCGAGGAGCCCAGCTGCGGCAAAGGGCGCGTCGAGCGTGAAGGGGGCATCGGGCAGGACCGCGACGATTGCTGCGAGCACCGCAAGGCCGGCTGCGCGCAGCACGAGCGCGGTGGAAACCGGCTTGCTGCGCGCGGCAAGGTCGCAGCCGCAGTCGAGCGTCTCGCCCCGGCGGCGCAGGAGGGCAAGCGCATAGGCAGCCCAGACCAGCGCGGCGATGACGGCGCCCGCGGTGCGCAGCGGCGGGACAAGCAGGCAGCCTGCGGCTACGAGTTCCAGCGTGCCCGCGTGGATCAGCAGCAACTGTGCCGGAACCGGACTGACGCCGGTGAGCCGCGCGGTCGCCTCGATCATGCGCGCCCGCGCCAGCACTTTGTGCAGCGCCGAGGCCGCGAGCAGCGCCGCGCAGAAAAGGGCGAGCGCCGCCATCAGGGCACCTGGATCAGGATCGGATTGGCCGCCACCGTCGCGCCGAGCGAGCGGACGAAAGCGCCGGTCGCCGCGTCATAGATGTCGATCGCGCCACTGGCCTGCGCCGCCACAAGGTGCGGCGTGCTCTCCTTGGTCACCGCGATGGCGAGCGTCTGGCCCTTGAGCGCAATGCGCAAGGTGCGGGCCTTCTTGATGGGGTCGACGACCCAGACTTCGGTGCCGCCGTCCTTGTGGGTGCCTTCCTGGCCGTAGGGGCTCATCAGCACATAGAGCTTGCCCGCCGCATCGGCGTTGATGACCTGCCAGCCGCCGGGGCGCCATTCGGGCGCGCCGCCGTCTGCCGTGCCGACGCTGAAGCTGCCGGGGAGAGGCTTGGCGACAGGGCCAGAAAGATCGAAGCCCTGCACCATGCCGTGGAAGCTGACGAACCACGCCGTCGTGCCCACCATCGCGGGGGTGCTGAACAGGGGCTGGTTGTCGATATCCTGCACCTTGGGCACCGACTTCGACGAGGCTGCCGCGCCGTTCGCATCAAGCGTGACGCTGAACAGCGAGCCATCGGCGCAGAGGCTGGTGAAGCCGCTGCTCCCGGTGGGGTAGATCTGCGCGCAGCCGGGGAGGTCGATCTCGTTCAGCACCTTGCGCGCGGCAAGATCGACGACCGTGACCGACTGGGCGGGGGTGAAGTTGGCGACGAGCGCCCACTTGCCGCCATTGGTCAGCTGGAACAGGTGCGGGTAAGTCACCGACTGCTGGCGCTTGCCGCCGGGGAGCACGATCTCGCCCTTGGGCTGGAGCGACGCGGCGTCCCAGATGGTGATCGCGTCGGTCCGCTCGCCGCGGGTGAGGCGGCTGTAGAAAGTCTCGGTGGTATAGAGTTCGCCCCTGTCCTTCGCGATGAGGAAGTTGGCGAACTGCGCCGCACGGACGAGGCCCTTGAGCGGCTGCACCGGATCGGCGGTGTCGACCACGGCGACGCGGCCATCGAGGATCGCGCCGAAGTGAAAATCGTGGATCGTCACCCAGCTCTGCGGCCAGGTGGCGGGGAGCTTGGCGACGCTCGGCAGGCTCTCTTCCGCAAGCGGCTGCGGGAACTTGTCAGCCGCGATGGCCGGCGAAGTCATTGCGGCAAATGCATAGAGCGCCGACGCAAGAACGGGTGCGATGGACCGCATTATCTTTCCCTTTCAAAGCGGATGGACCCCGCTTTCCCGGTGCCAAAGTGGCCCAATCCTAATAAAATTGTCAACTGTCCTATTTTGGACGTTGGACATAATTTGGGTTTGCGGTAGGCACCGATTGCTGCGCGCGGAAATGCGGGAGATTTGTGTGAATGCGATCCCGAAACTGGTGACCGACCTGCTCATGCCGGGGCGTGAGGGCGGCTATGCCAAGGGCTATGAAACGCGCGAACTGATTCTGCGCACCGCGCTGCATATCCTGATCGAGGAAGGCTATCGCGCGATGTCGATGCGGCGGATTGCTGCGGCCTGCGGCATGCGCCTCGGCAATCTTACCTATCACTATCCGACGCGCGAGGATCTGGTGCGCGAGCTGCTCAATGCGGTGATCAGCAGCTACGAAGTCGAATTCGGCGCGATCGTGCAGGCGCCGGGGCTCGAGCCGGAGGAACGCCTGACGCGGCTGTGCAGCCTGATCATCGAGGACATTGGCAGCAAGAAGACGACGCGGCTGTTTCCGGAACTGTGGGCGCTCGCGAACCATGACGCGTTTGTCTACGAGCGGGTGCATGAGCTTTACGACCGAGCGCGGGCGCCGCTGGTGGAGATCATCGCGGAAATGCGGCCCGATCTGCCGGAGCAGGACCGGCTCGATGTGGCGCTGTTCATCTCGGCCTCGATGGAGGGGCTGACGGTCTTCGCCGGGTACGAGATGCCGTTTGCGCAGCGGATGCCGGCGGTCGAGCAGATCGCGATCCGCTCGTTCATCGACATCGTGCGGAGCTTCCAGCCCGCTTAGGCGACACTTCCTTCGAGGATCTGCAGCGTCTTGAGATCCGAGTGGAAATCGAGAGCATAGTCGCCGCCCTCGCGGCCGATCCCGGAAATGCCGATGCCGCCGAACGGTGCGGTGAGATCGCGCACGAGGAAGGTATTGACCCAGACCGTGCCGCCGCGCACCGCCCGGCCGACACGATTGGCGCGGCTTTCGCTGCCGGTGTAGACGATGCCGGAGAGGCCATAGGCGGTGGAGTTGGCGAGCATGACGCCTTCGGCTTCATCCTTGAACGTCTGGAACGTGAGAACCGGGCCGAAGACCTCATTCTGGACGACTTCGCTCTGGTTGTCTTTCGGGATGATGAGCGTCGGCTCGATCCAGTTGGCGCCTTCCTTGAAGCGCTTGCCGCCGCGCACGATGGTGTCACCAGCCGCACGGGCCCGGTCGATGAAACCGAGGACGCGCTCCGCGTGGACTGGGTGGATCAGGGCGGACATGGTGGTCGCGGGATCGCGGCTGTCGCCCATGACATGCGCGTCGGTATAGGCGTGGAACTTGGCGAGGAAGGTGTCCTTCACGCTCTCCTCGACGATGATGCGGGTGCCGGCCATGCAGACCTGGCCGCTGTCGTCGAACTGGCCGGCGGCCTTCTTCGCGGCGGCATCGATATCGGCATCGGCAAAGACGAGGAGGGGAGACTTGCCGCCAAGCTCGGCGGTGAAAGGCACGATGTTTTCCGCCGCTGCCTTGCCGATGATGCGGGCGGTGGGGACAGAACCGGTGAAGCTGATGCGCTTGATTCGGGGATCGGAGGTGAGCGCGTTGCCGAGTTCGGCGCCGAGGCCCTGGACGATGTTGAACACGCCGGCAGGGAAACCGGCCTCGGCGATCAGGTCGGCGAGGACCGAGGCGGAGAGCGGGGACCAGTCGGCAGGCTTGAGGATGACCGTGTTGCCCGCCGCGAGGGCGGGAGCGCATTTCCATGTCGAGAGCATGAAGGGCGCGTTCCACGGCGTGATGATCAGCGCAGGGCCGGCGGGCATGCGGATGACGCGGTTCAGGGTGCCGCGCGAGGACCAGACGCGTTCCTCGTGGGCGGTCGCAAGGTCGGCATAGTTGCGGAAATTGGCGGCGCCGCGCAGGATCACGCGCAGGCGCAGGCTTTCGAGCAGCATGCCCATGTCGAGGCATTCGACCGTGGCCAGCTTTTCGACATTGGACTCGATAAGGTCCGCCAGCCGGTGCAGATAGGCGCCGCGCTCGGCGGCGCTGAGGGCGGCCCATGCCGGAAATGCTGCGGTGGCTGCGGCTGCAGCATGGGCGGCGGTCTCGGCATTGCCGCGCGCGATATCGGCGAGCTTGCGGTCCCAATCGAAGGGGCAGCGAGTCTCGAAGGTTTCGGGCGAAGAAACCCGCTCGCCGCCGATGAAATGGTCGGGCGAGACGGAGACGCCGTCGATATCGATGCGGGTCGGCATGGTGGCTCTCAGATGTAGTGGAGGTAGTAGGCGGTCTGCTCTTCCGCCGACTTGCCGTCGAGAATGCGCACTTCCTCGCGCTTGATCGCGATGAAGTTGTCGACGAGGTCCTGCCCGATGGCGGCGGAGAGCACCGTGTCGGCTTCCAAAGCATCGAGTGCCGCGCCCAGATCGTGCGGGGTGTGGCGATCGGTGCTGATGGTTTCGAGACCGTCGTTCAGCTCTTCGGGCGGAAGTTCGTAGCCGTTCTCGAGGCCGAGCAGGCCGGCCTGCAGCATGGCGGCCATCGCGAAGTAGGGGCTGGCGGCGCAATCGGCCATGCGGTGCTCGATGCGGGCGGCAGAGCCTGTTTCAGCAGATACGCGGACGGTGACGCTGCGGTGGTCGATGCCCCAGTTGGCCCAGTAGCCCGAAAGGCTGGCGGGCTGGAGGCGGGCATAGCTCTGGGTGAGCGGGGCCATGATGGCGGCGAGCGCTTCGTGGTGGTGCAGCATGCCGGCGATGGCGCCCTGCATGGTGGGCGACAGAGTGCCGGATGCTACGTCGTTGGCGAAGACATTGCTGCCGTCGGACTGGGTGAAGCTGAGGTTGAAATGGAGGCCGCTGCCGCTCTTGTCGGCGAAGGGTTTGGGCAGGAAGGAAAGCAGGTAGCCGCGCTTGTAGAGCACCTCGCGCGCCATCTGGCGGAACAGGAAGGCATCGTCCGCCGCCTTCATCGCGTCGGCAAAGCGCAAGGTGAGCTCGAACTGCGGGGCATCGAATTCGGCGTTGATCGACTCGATGGGGATGCCGCAGGCGGCAGCCGTGGCCCAGACTTCCTCGATCAGACCGGCGGGATCGGCGAAGGGGCCGGTGCCGTAGACGAAGCCGCCGGGGGTGTCATAGGGGACCCATTCGCCATTTGCGCCGCGCTGGAAGACATAGGCTTCCATCTCGATGCCGACCATCGGATCAAGGCCTTTGGCGCGCCACGCTGCGATCGCGCGGGCGAGGGCGGAGCGGCCGCACAGCGCGAAGGGCTCGTTCTTGAAGCGCAGCGAACCGAGCGCGATCTGGGTGTTCGCCTCCCATGAGGGACGCAGGTCGGCAGGGTCGAAGGTGACTTCCATGTCCGGCAGGCCGGTCAGAAGGCCGCCGCCGGGGGCTGCCACCAACTGCTTGTCATAGGTGACGGCAAACGTGCCGACGCACATGCGGGCGTGGCCCTTGTGTGCCTCGCTCATCGGCACGTATTTGCCGCGCGCGAGGTTCAATTGGTCGGCGAAGAGGATGCGGCACCTTTCGAAACCTTTGGGTTCGAAGCTTTCGGCGCGCACCTGACCGGGCTCGATCTTGGACATGCGGTTCATTTCTCTCCCCTTCAGCGCGCGGTCACGCGTACCGGCAGATGCTTTATGCCGTGAATGAAGTTGCTGCGCAAAAAGGCGTGGTCGCTGACTTGCTCGATGCCGGTGAGGCGCTTCGCCAGTTCCTGCATGACGATGGCGACTTCGAGCTTGGCGAGCCACATGCCGAGGCAGATATGCGGGCCGCCCTGACCGAACGAGAGGAACGGATTGCGCTCGCGGCCGAGGTCGATGCGGTAGGGATCGGGGATCGCGGTCTCGTCGCGGTTGCCCGAGATGAACCACAGGAGGACCTTGTCGCCTTCGCGCACCTGCTTGCCGTGGAAGGTGAAATCGCGGGTGGCGGTGCGGCGGAAGTGGGTGGTGGGGGAGGCATAGCGGATCATCTCGTCCGCCGCGCCTTCCCAGCTGTGGAAATCGCCGGACTGCAGGCGCTTCAACAGCGACGGATCGTTGGCGAGGGCGTGGATCGTGGCGGAGATAGAATAGCGGGTGGTGTCGTTGCCGGCGGCGACGAGCAGGCAGAAGAAATTGCGGAACTCGTCGCGCGACATCTGGGTGCCGCTGTTGGTCTTTTCGCGCACAAGGTTGAGCACGCCGATCTGTTCGCCGGCGTCCATGCGGTCGAGCAGCTTGTTGGCGTAGTCGAACAGGTCGACGGCGGCGGGCGAGCGGAAGGGGAGCATGCGGTAGGCATCGCCGTCGAGCTGGTCGACGACGAAATCGGTGTAGTCCGGGTCTGCGTTGGAGATCAGTGCATCGCCCTTCTCGACGAGCCACGGCCCGTCTTCCTGCGGCACGCCCATGATCTGCGCGAGCATTTGCATGGGAAGGCGCCGGGCGATGCGGTCGACCGCGTCGAACTCGCCTTCCTCCAGCGCGACATCAAGCAGGTCGGTGACGATCTGCCGGATCTGGTCCTCGAACTGGGCGACGGTGCCCTTGGCGAAAGCCTTGGAGACGAGCGCGCGGAAGCCGCGGTGATGCGGCGCGTCGGTCTCCTGGAAGGTCTTGCGCGCCTCGACTTCCTCGGGGCTCTGGTCTTCCATGCGGATACCGCGTGCGGAGGAGAGAAGATCGGCCTGCCGGTTGAGTTCGAGGAGGTCGGCGTGGCGGGTGACGGACCAGAAGCCCTTCTCGCCGCTGGTCATTTCGGACCATGCCATCGGCTCCTCGCGGCGCATGCGGGCAAAGGTCTCGAACGGCGCGCCGTCGTTGAAGGCATCGAGCGAGGACAGATCGACGTACGGGTCGGCCTGGCGCGAGAATGCAAAGGACATGGAACCTCTCCTGTTCGCCTATGGGGTTAGGCGGGCGCGGGCGGGGGGACTTGGCTTAAGCGGACAGAGTGAGGTGGGGCTCTTCTTGTCCGGGCAGGCCGGGCCTATTGAGGCGGCCTAGCGCAAGCAGGAGCAGCGATCATGGGTGCAATCATCGGAGCCGGACTGGTGGCGCATGCGCCGACCATCATGATGTCCGAGGCGGATCGCTTCGAGATCAACGAGGGCAAGGAGATCAGCCTTGTGCCGGGGCTGCACCGGCTGAAGCGCGAAGTGCTCGATGTGCTGAAGCCCGATGTGATCGTGCTGTTCGATACGCACTGGTTCACCATCGTGGAGTTCTGCATCGCGGCGCAGGCGCGGCGGACGGGGCTTTATACCTCGGACGAGCTTCCGCGCGGGATGAAGCAGATCCCCTATGACATTCCGGGCTGTCCGGAGCTGGCCTTCGCGATGGCGCAGCGGGCGACGGAGCATGGCGTGCGCACCAATGCGATCGATGATCCGCACCTGGCGATGCACTACCCCACCGTGAACCTTTCAACCTTCCTGCAGGGCAAGGAGCAGTGGATCTCGGTGAGCCATGCCTATTCGGCCGAGCCGCACAACTTCCTCGCCGTGGGGGCGGGGATCGGGCAGGCAATCCGCGAATCGGACAAGCGCGTGGTGCTGATCGCCAGCGGTTCGATGAGCCACCGCTTCTGGCCGTTCGACCAGATCGCGCAGCATGAGGCTTCGGACCCGATCCACATCTCTAGCCCCGAGGCACGCGAGGCGGATCTGGAGCGGCTGCGGTGGTTTGCCGAAGGCAACCATGCGGCAGTGATCGACACGATGCCGGACTATCTGCGCCATGCGCCGGAGGCTCGCTTCGGCCATTACCTGATGATGGCGGCGGCTTGCGGGGGGCGCGAGTGGACGGCGAAGGGGCGGCAGTATTCGGACTACGAGAACGCTACGGGCACCAGCCAGGTGCATGTGTGGTTTGATATGTAGGGTTTGCCGTTTGGCGCCGCGCACCCCCACCCGGCCTCCCCCGAGCGGGGGAGGGGAAGAAGGGGTGAGGCTGTTGGAATTGCGGGCGCGGCGCTGCGGTGTTCGGGCTGGGAGGGTGATCGCGCGACCGGTGCGGCGCCTGCACTGGCGCTGCGGGGAGGGCGT
>NZ_LJHZ01000091.1:0-1556 GCF_001296055.1 Novosphingobium sp. AAP93 | reverse complement strand
CCAACCGGGTCAATTCTCGATGGAAATCCCGGGTCACTTCTCAGTGGCAATCAACAAACGTCTTGCTTGCGGTCAGCTCCCAATCGAACCTGATTTCGTCGAGCTCCTTGACGGTTGGTTGCCGTTTTAGCTGCTCGTCGAGATTGTCATAGTCATAGAAATAAATGTCCCGCGTCGCCTGAGTCAGATCGTTCTTGAGTGTCAGACGCTTGCTGGCAACGAGCGGCTTCGACGCATCGTTCAGCGCATCAACTGGTTCCGAAGTGTGGAGCGCAATCTGACCATCGATTATGTGATCTGTTTCGAGCCAGTACCGATCTGCACCGCGCAGAAACAGAGCATTGCTGAGTACGAGCTTGACCTCTTTCGGTTTCGAGATTGTCAGCAAACTCGCATGGCTTATGCGTTTGCTGACCAGCACATCACCGTGCTTGGTGAAGACCAACCGCACCGATTCTTGAACGTCTTCCTTCTTGCCATCCTCTTTGATGCGAACCTTGTGCGTGGTGAAAAACTTGTCACGAACACCGCGCTTGTGGAGTGCCTTTGGCACGATGTGAGGGCGCAGACATTCAACGATGAGACGCAGCATGGGCGTCAGTTTGCTGGTGTCGAACTCAACGCAATCAAGAACCACTTGTTCGACGAGTGTTGTATCGTTTGTTGTACCCAGCACAACGAGATTGCCGCTGCTGTCACGCTTGGCAAGCACGACGAGCAGGTCGCTGCCCGTCGAGTTTTCGGTGTTAACTGCTGCTTCCCCAACATCGATGGTGGCAATGCCTGACGATGATGCGACGTGATCCGTTTGACGCTTCAGCAGCTCCTTCTGCACGTCCTTTGGCAGCGTTTTGCTCTGCGTTTTCTGCTTCTTTTTGGGCTCCTCGACAACGCTATCGTCGTCGTCAAACTTCAAAGAACCCTTCTTTTTGACGCCGCTCAATCCGCCTTCTTGCTGAATGTATGAAATCAGCTCGTCCTCAGGATATCGCTTATAGAGCTGAGGGTTCTCAAGGTACTCTTCATGAAGTGCAGCGATTGTCTGTGCCAACGATGAAACGTGCGCCCAGCGCTCCCCGTGAATGTCCCATATCAATCTGACGAGCGGGTTGAAGTTCAAGCGGTTGCTAAGGTTGTTGTTCGGGATGTTTTTCGAAGCGTACAGCGCATCGAGATAGCCTTGCTGCTTGTCAGCTTCTCGCCACCAGAGATACGCTCGTGCGACCGCTTGCCACTTCAAGCGACGAGAGCTTTCTTCGAGCTTTTTAGCGGCTTTCTCGTGTCGATCTTGCTGCTCAACCACTTTGATCAGTTGCTTGAGCCGCTTGTCTAACGTCCCTTGTGATTTCGTCATCCTGCCCCCTCTTCAGCGTGATGCTAATCGCACCAGATGACGGCTGCAAGAAACTCAAACGTTGAGTTTTCTAGACTCTATCTGGCTGGATTTCGGTAGGAATATCAATGTGAAGGATTCAGAATCGCTCTCTAGGAACAGGAGAATGAAGCGTCCCGGGTTTTCCGGAGGCTCCTATTTGTGAGAAGGAGCTGTGATGAGC
>NZ_LJHZ01000090.1:0-1622 GCF_001296055.1 Novosphingobium sp. AAP93 | reverse complement strand
TCGGCGACAACATTATGGCAGCGCTGCCGGACGTTATCGCCAATACCATCGGGAATCTCGTGGCCGAGGGGGTTCAGCGCATCACTGAACCCGAATCGGTTCCGAGCTTGTCATTGCTAAAAAAGCTAGGCCTAACTGTTGACGATCTTGAAGGTGGGCAGAAGGCGCTGATTATACAGGCATCCATTGATCCTAAATCAGAGAAGAATTATGCTGTCGTATTTGACAAGATAAAAGCTTTATTTAATGACAGCGCTGCTGTAAAGAAGCTTACAGGATGGTATGTCCCGTCTGAATTAAGCAAGAGCCAGGATATTCTTGCTGTCCAGAAAGTATTGGAGGCAAGGCAGCGGAAGGGCATCGCGATATCAGATGATGAAATTGGTTCAGCCAAGTTCGTTACAGGCGTTGCTAAGGCAGGTTTGCAATATGTCACTTTTCAGAGGTTTAACTATGCGTACGACACGCTCAAGCAGAGTCTAACTCAACACGGTGCGGATAAGCCCGATGCCGTTGCAGCGGGCATTGTTGCCAATCTTTGGGTGGAGAGCGGTCACACCATGGACCCTTCGGTTCCTCAAATGGGTGGCGGCGGCGGAGAAGGAGTTGCCCAGTGGACTACTTCGGCGCGCAAGAATCGGTTCGCAGAAGTCGAAGGGGTTGCAGTTCTCTCGTCGAGCCTAACGCAGCAGTTGGACTTTCTTGTTCGTGAAATGACGGATAAGCATCTATATGAGAATCCAGTTTACGATAGGACACTCTATAATGCTGGCCAAAAGATTATGAGTGCAACTAGTGCAAGTTCGGCTGCCGTTGAATTCGTGACTAGGTTCGAGAGGCCAAGGGATACTGCTGGTCAGAGACCGATTAGGGCCGGAATTGCGAATACGATTTTCGAATACGAATCAGGCAGAACGCAAGGGTTTGACGATTTTAAGAAAATCATTTTAGGATTAAGCGTGGCATGAAGTCAGCAAGTATATTGGTGCTAGTGAGCCTTTCTATGGGGGTGAACGCTTTTCCTAGTCCAGAGGATGGATGGATTTTTGATGGGGTACGATTATGTACTTTTGACGCAAATATTGGCAAATCGCCGACTCGATGCTCGCAGTACCATCAGGTAATTTCGCATAAACTTAAGGGTGGACAGGTTTGGAATGAGTACCGATGGATGTGGAAGGATGGCAAGTTCGAAGTGCAATACACGAGCCGGGTTGGGTCTTTGGGCATCAGCCAGTTTACGATTGGCGAAGTAGCATATCGGAATGTAGGAATTTCAAGATTCATGAAGAGCCAAGCCGTTTCCTACGCAGCAAGCCGAGAAGAGATTATCATTGGAATACCAGGTGATGACTATCAATTTGTGATGAAGGGAGCTGTCTGAATTACGGTACGGCTTCAATAAGCCCCCACCACTACCCGTTCAAAGCCCGCCCTGAACCCGATCAATCCCGTTGACCACCGACCGCCGCGCTACGCACGTGATCGAGGTGTGATCCGAGCACACCCTACACGGCGCCCGTTGGTCTGGTTTGCGGCCAAGCGGTTGAGATTGCTGTGTAAACATTGTGCTACGGGGTGTCTGGCGTTGTAATACGAGGTGATGCGGCGTGGGTAAGCCG